>NZ_JAUWQB010000143.1 GCF_030611305.1 Desulfobacula sp.
TGAGCAGAGAGAAATATCTTAAACTACTGGAAAGGGCCTGAGACACTTGATCAAATTCGATACTTTACCCCCAAACAACGACAACAACGCAAGCCTGACCCCAGGCAGAGACCCCAGGCAAAATCCTTAAAACGCAGTTTTTGCCCCCAAAAAGCAGGCCCTAAGAGGAAAAAACACCCCAATTGCAACGATTCTCCCATAAAAACAAGCACTTATCGGGGTCAGACCCCACTATATTAATAATAGGTTCCAATGGTCAGCTAGGCTGGGAACTGTGCAAAAAAGGCAAGAGCCATGGTTTTAATATCATCCCCACAGATATCCCAAAATTTGATATAACCGATCCTGCTGCGGTAAAGACGGCGGTAAATCAACCCGGCCTGTCTCTGGTTATCAATGCATCAGCCTATACAGCCGTTGACAAGGCTGAATCAGAACCGGAAACAGCCTTTGCAGTAAACCGTGACGGCCCTGCTTATCTTGCCTCATCCTGCAATGAAGCAAAAATCCCTCTTATCCATATTTCTACAGACTATGTTTTTGACGGCACCAGAGAGGAACCTTATCTGGAAACCGATTCAATATCACCCATAGGCATTTACGGCAAAAGCAAGGCCGAAGGAGAGGGCAGGGTAAGACTTCATTTAAAAGAACATATTATTATACGCACCGCATGGCTCTATGGCATCCACGGAAATAATTTTGTCAAGACCATGCTTGGCCTTGGAAAAGAAAAAGAAACCCTGAGAGTCGTAGCCGATCAATACGGATGTCCCACCTGGGCGGCCGACCTTGCCGGGGCCATCCTGACAATTGCAGGACAAATTAAGGAAAGGCACGATATTCCCTGGGGTACTTATCACTATTGTGGCAAAGGAAAAACAACCTGGCACGGTTTTGCAGAAAAAATATTCGAACTGGCAAAGCAATACGATTCGTTTGCAATAAAAAAGGTGATACCGGTTACGACTGCTGAATATCCGACACCGGCCAGAAGACCGCTTAATTCGGTTATGGATTGTTCTATGCTGATAAATAATTTTGGCATCAGCCTCATACAATGGCAAAAGAGTTTAGCAACCATGCTCAGTCAAAACCCAACACCTATTAACCAAACAACGACAACAACGCAAGCCTGACCCCAGGCAAATAGACATACATTATTACGCAGCATACGCAATGGCCCGGATGGCCGGTCTCAGGCCCAAGGCAGCCGGAACAATTGCCACGGCATCGCAATACGTGGATGATGCAGTTGACGCAGATATCCGGCATCATGAAAAGGGTAACAAACTTGCCCCCATTGTAACAGCGCACAAGCTCCTGGAACTCACCGAAAACAGGGATGTAAATGATCAACCCTTTGTCTGGGTTCCTTTCCACTTTTTTCCTGGAAATAAAGGCAAAGATTTCACGGAACAATTGCTCTGCCGCAAGGACAGCCCTTTAATAAACGAGCTCATCGACCACTATCTTGACCTGCATGATTGCCCGTTTGCTCTGGAGCTCATCGGCCTTGTTGCCCACGTGTATGCAGACACCTTTTCACATTCAGGGTTTTCCGGTGTCAGTTCAAGGCAAAACAAAGTCGATGCCGCCAGCATAACGCCCTTAAATGCCGCAGCCCCGACTGCCACATATCTTGACAAAAAGCTGGACAGCTTCTTCCGCATGTTCGGTTTCCAGGGAGGCCTCTGGACCAACGTGAGAAGATCAATCATAAGCAATGGCGCTGTGGCAGTACTGCCCGATCTGCCTTATCTTGAATGGAGCTTCAGATATGAGCACTCGCCCGAAATATTTAAGCGTAACAATGTAGACACATTTCTTGAAGCATGCAGAAAAATGCACGCTATGTTTCAAAGATTTGTATCTCTTTCCACAGGCCATGACGACGGCACAAGCGGCATTGATTTCAGCACAAAGGAAGACCGCATAAAAGATATCCTGTCTTTTCAAGACGGAAAAACACAGCGATCTGAAAAATGGCGGACAGCCTTTACCAAGGGCGAGCTTGGAATAAAACCCGGTGAGGAAATACCCCTTTATGATCCCGCACTCTGGGATAAACAAAGAAACCATTTCCCAGGCCTGGACAAACCCCAAAAAGTCGCTGCAAGCAATATCTACCATTTTTACCAGGCCGCAAGCCTCCACCGGCATTACCTGCTCCGCGAGCTTTTGCCCAAACACAACCTGATTGTGGTTTAGCTGCCTGCCATAAAAATGTAAGTGAGTTTTTGTTGGAAGCAGGTATCACTGCGGCCAAACAACGACAACAAAGCAAGCCTGACCCCGTCCTTAAAAAAAAGTTGTCCTTATTAACTTTACAGCTTATAATAAAGATCAATTTAAGTATTAAGCTTTTGAGGAGGCACATCATGGAAGCAATTGAGTTTAAAGCGAAAATCAAAAACGGGTTTATTCGAATTCCTGAAAAATTTAAGCAAAGAACCGGCAGCAATGTAAAGGTCATTATAATAAGTGAACAAAAGGTCAGGCAAAGCGATATAATCGATAAGCTGTTGTTAAATCCTATAAAATTAAAGGGTTTTTCACCTTTTTTGAGAGAAGAAATTTATGAACGGTTTTAATGTAAAGCCTGAAGCAACATATTTTATAGATACAAACATATGGCTTTATTCATTTATCCAGGGTCAAGATGTAGAAAAAAATGAAATTTCCAGGGCCATTATTAAAGAATGTGAAATTGTTATCAGTACTCAGATCGTTAATGAAGTGATATAGATAATTATGGTAAACAAAATTTATCTTGATGTGTGTGCTTTGTGTCGTCCATATGATGATCAGTCTTATATGCGTATCAATCTGGAGACAATTGCTGTTCAATTGATATTTTCTGCAATAGATCAAAACATGTATGATCTGGTCTATTCGCCGGTTCATATAAAAGAAATTTCAGCCATATCAGATCAAATTGAACGATTTGAACTTTATCATCTGCTTCAGGAAACAGGTAAGTTTATTAAGGTTGATAAAGCGCGGGCAAGAAAGCGAGCTGAAAGATTGGTTTCTACAAGCTTTGGGGTTGCAGATGCTGCACATCTGGTTTTTGCAGAAGCGGTTGGGGCTGATTTTATTACATGTGATGACAAATTATGCAAAAAATGTTGTACGGTAGATACAGTTATTTGGGCAGGTAATCCAGTAGCTTTTTGCGACAAGGAGGGCTTAAGATGAAGTTAACAAAAACAGTTCCTGATAATGATCTTATGAAAAAGGGGATAGAAATACTTTTTCGGGAACTTGGAAATGTAGATGCCATCCGGTTTTTATCTATACCGAGGAAAAAACGGGTTGAAAGTATAAAGCGGCATAGAGACTGGCAGCGGACATTGGACAAGGATGCCTTTTTTGATGAAATATTTGGTGATCATGATCAGGAGATTTCTTGAAATTGATTTCTGTTTCACCTTTCACCCATGAAGTGCTTCTTGCTGCACTGATCCTGGGTCCGACCCCATAAAGTCTTGATACTTTACCCCCAAACAACGACAACAAAGCAAGCCTGACCCCAACCCCATGATTGTGGTTTAAAGGAAAACACCCATGACCCTGCCTGAAATAGGTGATACAATCACCACAAAAAAAGCCCTGGAATTATGCCGGCATTTCAGCCTGGATTATCTGGTTGACCGTATTGAATCTGATCCGGAAAAATATAAGGACTGGAAGTTTGACGGCTGCTCAGGCCTGCCTGATGAAGTAATGGGATTTTTCACGGGCTGTGACTGGAAGGACATCACATACAAGTGCTGCCTGCCCCATGATCTTTGCTATGCTTATGGAGACCCGGGAAATGATATTGAAAAAAAGCGGGTGGACATAAAGTTTTACAGTGATCTGGTAACCAAAGCAGGCATGAAAAAATGGTGCGCCGCAGCTTTCCTTGCCGCAGTTCAGATAGGCGGAGCAGAGGAATTCGGACTGTCATTTTCATGGGGATTTGCCTACAAATGAATTTTTATCCTTGACAATATCTTTTGACTGGTTTAGAAATTCATTCCGTGAATAAATGTAAGTGAAGGGGCGGAGCTGGGTAAACCACCCATTAATCCAACACTCGAAATCAAGTACAAATAACGACAATAAGGAAAGCTGGACCCCAGGCAAAACCCTTAAAACCCACTTTTTGACCCCAAAAAGCAGGCCCTAAGAGGAAAAAACACCCCAAATTGCAACGATTCTCTCATAAAAACAAACACTTATCGGGGTCAGACCCTGCCTAAAAGCCTAAATAAAATGAACAAAATACTTAGAAAAAATATTAATAAAATAAAAGTTTTGTGCGCAAGTCATAATGTTAAGACATTGTTTGCATTTGGATCAGTATGTACTGATAAGTTTGATGATTCCAGCGATATTGATTTGTTGATTTCTTTCAATCCTATGGGTTATACTGATTATGCGGATAATTATTTTTTAATCGCAGATAAGTTTGAAGAAATATTACACAGGCCAGTTGATTTAATAACTGATAAATCATTATCAAATCCTTTTTTTATTGACTCAGTAAACCAGACAAAGACTCAAATTTATGGAACATAAGATTAAAAAATTTCTTTTCGACATAAAAGAATCAATTAAATCTATCGAAAGCTATCTTGGAGACAAAAGAGATTTTAATGTGTATCAGAGCAATAAAATGCTTCGTCGTGCGATTGAAAGAGAATTTGAGATCATAGGAGAGGCAATGAGTAGGATTGAGAAGCTTGATAATAAAATAAATATTACAACAAAAAAACAAATTATCAGTATGCGGAACCGAGTGATTCATGGATATGATAAAATAGATGATGCAATAATTTGGGGGACAATTATAAAATATTTGCCGATTCTTAAGAATGAAATTCAAGACTTAATTGATTAACCAACCACGAAAACTCCTGGTAGCAGCGAGACCAGGCTTCATAATAAACTCTTGAACAACTCAAACATCAAATATGATCACAAAATCCTTAAAACCCACTTTTTGACCCCAAAAAGCAGGCCCTAAGAGGAAAAAACACCCCAAATTGCAACGATTCTCTCATAAAAACAAACACTTATCGGGGTCAGACCCCACTATAAACTATCTAATCACCGGCGGAGCCGGATTTATCGGCACAAACTTTATACGCCATGCCCTTTCGGCAAGGCCGGATTGGAATATTGTCAACCTTGATGCGCTCACC
>NZ_JAUWQB010000070.1 GCF_030611305.1 Desulfobacula sp.
CTAATATGAGATTTTAAAAGGCTAAAAACAAAATCAGGTGAAATAGCAAATGATATGAGTGAAAAAAAATTGAAAAATTGGTTGAAATTTAATAGGGATATTATATTTCTGCTAGATTTTGAATGGTTTCAACACCCTTTAATAATAGATAAACAAAAATAAATTACAACCCAAAAAGGGATGGAAGCCACAAGACTATTTCTGGAAAGACCATGATCATAATCAGACACAGGGCCTGAAGCCCGATAAACGGCCAGACAGATTTATAGATGTCTCCCATTGAAATACCTGGCGGTACCACACCCTTCATATAGAACAGGACAAATCCAAAAGGCGGTGTCAGATATGCCATTTGCATGTTGACGATAAAAAGAATGCCAAACCACAGGGGATCAAATCCAAGAAGAGTTACCAGGGGGACATAAATGGGGACGGTGATCATAATGATGGGAAGATCATCCATCACCATTCCCAGCAAAAAGAAAGAAAGCTGCATAGCAATAAGGACAGTCCATCGGTTAATTCCGATAGAATCAATAAGATCCTTTAAAAGAAGCGGAAGCCCCAGGGTGTTGACCACGGCAGAAAAAGCAAGGCATCCGATAATAATCCAGAGGACCATACTGGTGAGAAAAGCAGCTTTTTCAGCAGCAGTGGATACCACTACCATAGCTTTTTTTAAAGATTTCATCCGAAAAATGACAATCCCCATTGCAACAACCGCCCCGACAGCAGCCGCTTCAGTAGGAGTTGCAGCACCTGAAAAAATAGTTCCCATAATGGAAAATATTAAAATAAACGGCATGGCCAGGTTCTTAAGCGAAACCCATTTTTCCATCCAGGTGGCTCGCTCTTCCAAGGGAACAGGCGGGGCAAGCTCAGGATTAATCAGGCTTCTGATCAAAATATAGCTAATAAAAAGGAAGGCCAGAAATAAACCAGGAATAATACCGGCTAAAAACATTTTCCCAATGGAAAGATTAGACAGTGATGCATACACAATCATGGTCACACTGGGCGGAATTAAGAATCCAAGGGCACCACCCCCTGAAATACAGCCAATGGCAAGCGAGGGTTTATAATCTCGCTTCAGCATGGCGGGAAGAGCAATAAGGCCCATGGTAACAGTTGCCGCCCCTACTATACCCACCATGGCGGCAAAAATTACACAAATAAGGACTGTACCAATGGCAAGTCCGCCCGGTACAGGCCCTAACCACTTATAAATCATTTCAAAAATTTCATCGGCAATACCCGATTTTTCCAATATGCAACCAATAAAAATAAACAAGGGAATAGCTAAAAGGATGATACTGGTCATCGTTTCAAAGATGGAGGGTGGCAGCATCTGCAAAAATCTGGGGCCATTTATTAAATACAGAGAAACAATACCCACACTACCCAGGGTGAAAGCAACCGGTGTCCGTAATACAAAAAGAATAATAACGGCAAAAAACATGAGAAGAACGATTAATGCTGGATTCATTGCACCCTCCTTTTTTTAAATTGTAAAATGCTTTTACCCAGATCTACCAGTATCTGAAGAAGAAAGAACAGAGCACCGGCCGGAAGCATCATTTTTACAGGCCATAACAGAGGTCCAAACAGGGTATGGGAATGCTGATTTGTTGAAAAGGCATGCCAGACAAATTTATACCCCTGCCAGAACAAAACACTAAACATCAACAAGGCAACAATAGAAACTGCTATATCCGCCAGGATTTTTCCTTTTTCAGGGAAAAACTGATAAACAATATCTACGGCAACATGACCTTTTTCAAGAAGGACCCATCCGCCAGTGAGAGCGATATAGGCCGCAAAAATATAACCGCATGTTTCATGGACCCAGATGGTTGGGCTTTTAAAAAAATACCGTGCAACAACTTCATAAACCATCAAAAACATGAATGCAAAAATCAGATAGCAGGATGCCTTACCGACATTTTTATTAATTTTCTCTACAAAATTGATTATTTTTTCAATGGGTTCCATTTTCAATCCTAATATTAATCCCTTTGGAATATCATTAGAAATGACCTCCCAAAGGGATTTTATGGTCTATATATTTATTTAAAGGGTATGCCCTAGTGATTTTAAATGTTTTTTTACAAGATCAATGTATTGAGCAGACAATTCGTCCTTGGTAAATTCTTCGTCCCACATTTGAACAGCTGTTTTTATCCATTTGTCCATGACATTATCCGGAAGTTTTATAAATTGGGCGCCCTTGGATTCCATTTTGGTTATAACTTCTTTATTTTCCTCCTCAAAAAGCCTGGCTACTTCTAAGGAACACTCCCGAAGCCCTTTTTCAAAAATAATTTTAAGATCGTCCGGGAGCTCATTCCACCTGTCCTGATTCACAATCACTTCACAGTTCTGGGCCCCAGATATATAGGGAACAGTTTGATATTTTGCAACCTCATAGGTTTTTGCAAGGAAACTTTCAACGTGATTTCCGCTGATTTCTGCATCAATCGTTCCTCTGGAAAGTGCCACATAAATTTCAGAAAATGGAATAAAAACTGTAGGAATCTCCATTTTTTGCAAGATTTTTGCGATTGACCCGGATGCCCTTATTTTCATTTGTTTCAAATCATTCCAGGTGTTAATGGGTTGTTTTGAAACAATAGTGTAGCCATCCATGACCATTGGTGCGCCAAAAAATATATTCTGTGTGGCATATGTCTTCCGGAAAAAATCCAGGACATCCTCCTGGTAAATAAAATCAATAATTTCATTAACGCCTCTTGGATCACCCGGAAGGGCGAAAGAGGTAGCTGCAACAGGCAGAATGCCGCCATGATAACAACTACAGGTGGACCCCATATCAATAGATCCCAAACTCACAGATTCAAAAATATTAGGCCCTTTCACCAGTGCACCTGAAGGAAGAACCTGGATAGCAATCTGTCCATTGCTCTGTTTTTTCAAATCCTTTGTCATTTTATTAATCGCAATGGAAATAGGATGATTCAAGGAAAACATGTTCTGCATCATAAATTTATAAGTTTTTCCCGCATGGGCCTTCTCCACAAAACCTTTCTCAAATCCGGTTATCATCACCATTGAAAAAATGAATGCCAATACCAAACCCAACGAAATCATTTTTCTATTTGTCAACATCATGTCTGTTCTCCCTTATAAAATTATTTTAAAATTTTTAAGATTTATACACCATTATATACATCTTAAATAATACGTTCCTCATCTTCAAGAATACCCTTGGCATCCCATCCTCTTTTCTTATAATACGCTGACACAAGCTTTTGAAGCTCGTCTCTGGTAATCCCCTTATCGCCTTCAAGCTTATCATTAAACAATCTTGGCGGCAGGGTATCATCTTCTGACGTCAATCCCTCTCTAAGATTAAACCGCCGGGTATTATCCTTTATACTGGCCGCAATGGATGTCAATCTGGTTTGATCATAGGAGAGACCCGTGGTAAGAAATAAGAGCTTTGACAATTCTTCCCACGGGTATAAATCCCTGAAAAACCGGCAGAGAATAAAAGAATCAAACAGAGTGCAGCGATCTTCAAAATCAGTGAACACATCGATTGTATTGTCAACTGTATCCGGATCAATCATTCCTGACAGTTCTGCCTTGTAAAAGGTTGTTCTCAAATGGCATGCGCCTCTTTCACTGACGGCATAGGCAAGTCCCATGCCCTTTAAAATCCTCGGGTCATAACCGGCAGGCTCCATGCCTTTAACATGAACTATGTCATTTTGCATATCCAGTTCTTCAGCAGCCGGTTTTATGCCTTCTGCCAGGATGCCGCCCACTCCCTGCCTTTTAACAATTTTTTGAATCAGGTTGCTGATATCATCGGCTGATCCATAGGCCAGTTTTTCATTAATTTTCCCCTTTTTGTACGCTTCAATGGCAAAGGCTGCAAGATTTCCAGAAGAAATGGTGTCCACCCCCAGACTGTCGCAAAGCCAGTTCAAATAGACAATTTCCTCGATTTCATCTATCATGCACAACCCACCAAAAGCATAGAGGGTCTCATATTCCGGTCCTTCCAGCTTGAGTCCCTTATGTCTGCCCTGCTGTACTTCTACATGTTTACCACATCCAAGGAAACAATCCCTGCAGGCATGGGGCTTGGGATCAAGTCGTTCAGCTATGGCTGCGGCATTGATATTGTCCTTTTTCTCAAACCGTCCCCGTTTCCAGTACTCGGTGGGGAATGCACCGGCATTATTCAATACATCCACCATCATGGGAGTTCCCATGGTTCTATAGGCTTGAACGACCTTGTCATCTTTCAGGCGTGCCAGCATTTGTTTTTTATATTTTTTGATCCCGTCAGGGTCATGAAAGACAGGTTTTTTGTCTCCGTAACAGACAATCCCTTTGATTTTTTTTGATCCAAGGACTGCGCCCATACCGGTTCTGCCTGCCACACGATATTGATCATTTTTAATGACCGCAAATCGAACCAGGTTCTCCCCGGCTGGCCCGATCACCATAATTCCAGAATGTTTCTCTTTGACTTTCTTTTTCAGATAATCTTCTGTCTCAAAAGTATCCTTACCCCAGATTTCCTGAGCATCATGAAAAAGAACTATGTCCGAATTAATTTCAAGCCAGGTTGGTTTTTCTGAGGCACCCTTGATAACAACTGCATCAAACCCTGTATGCGTTAAAGGCCCTGCAAAACTGCCCCCTGAATAGGATTCTCCATAAAACCCGGTTAAAGGTGATTTGGCAAATATTCCATACCGGGATGATCCATACAGAGAACTTCCTGAAAGAGGACCTGATGCAATGATCAAATGATTATCAGGCCCCAAAGGATCGACACCGGCAGGGTTGCAGTCCAGAAGCAATTGGGTGCCAAGTCCCTTCCCGCCTATACTTGCTTCCATTATATCCGGGTCAATATCCTCAACATGGAATATTTTCCTTGTCATATCAATCTTTAATAATTTTAAAAAATAACCTTTCATAGAACTTACCCTTTATTGTCTTTCCAATTCATGGAAACTTTCTTCAAGGATAGAAAGCCCTGTATCCAATTCCGCTTTTGTTATCACAAGAGGCATAAGCGTCCTGATAACATTACCATAATTTCCACAGGAAAGTATAATTAACCCTTTATCATAACAAAGCTGAACAAGCTTTTTAGCCTCTTCAGTGGCGGGTTCTTTCGTATGCCTGTCTTTAACCAGTTCCATGCCCAGCATGGGGCCTTTTCCTCTGACGTCACCAATGATTTCATGATCTTTCTGAAGAGATGTAAACCTTTCAAACAAAGTTTCTCCCAAAGCTTGAGCAGTTTCAATCAGTTTATCTTCAAGTAAAATATCCAAAACCGCCAGAGCAGCTTTGCAGGAAACAGGATTGCCGCCATACGTACCACCAAGCCCGCCAGCATGTGGCGCTTCCATAAGGCTTGCCTTTCCAGTTACCGCACTTAACGGCATACCACCAGCAAAACTTTTTGCCATGGTAATCATATCAGGTTCAATTCCCCAATGTTCTATGGCAAATAACTTACCCGTTCTACCGGCACCTGTCTGAATTTCATCAATAATCAACGGAATTTCATATTTGGCACATATTTTCTGAAGTTTTGGAAAATATTCAGGCGGGGGTGTCACGAATCCACCTTCGCCCTGAATCGGTTCTGCAATAACGGCTGCTGTATTTTCAGGTGCAACATTACCAATGAAAAAATCCTCAAGATGATCTGCACAGGCGACATCACAGGAAGGATATTTAAGATTAAACGGACATCTATAACAATAGGCATAGGGCATTCTATAAATTTCCGGCACAAAAGGCCCGAAATTTAATTTATACGGTTTTATTTTACTGGTAAGACTCATGGTCAGCTGAGTTCGACCATGGAAAGCATTTTCAAAACAGATAATACCACTTCTTTTGGTAGCATACCGGGAAATTTTTACTGCATTTTCAACCGCTTCCGCACCTGAGTTGGCAAACAGGGTCATTTTTTGGAAATCCCCTGGTGTCAAGTTATTTAGCTTTTCTGCAAGCTCCACGTAGGATTCATACATGGCAACATGAAAACAGGTGTGAATAAATGCATCTGCCTGATCCTTTATCGCCTGAACAACTTTTGGATGACAGTGCCCCACATTGTTCACACCAATTCCACCGGCAAAATCGATAAACTTTTTTCCATCCACATCAACCATAGTCGCCCCTTTTGCCTCTTTAATAAAAGCCGGGGTGATATTAAAAGGGCCAGGAGGGATATTTTTTAATCTTCGTTCCAAAAGTTCTTTGTTCGATTGTAACATTCTTAATCTCCTAAATAAATTGAGTGATTCAATCTTATCCGAAACACCATTGATATAAACTGCAAAATAATTTTAACCCTCAAAATCAGCTTAACCCCTGATCCAGCATTGCGTCTGCCACACGGCGAAATCCGGCAACATTCGCGCCAAATACATAATTGCCTTTCTTATTGAACTCAGCAGATGTTTCATAACACTGATCATGAATATGTTTCATCACCTGGTGGAGTTTCACATCAACTTCCTCTTCGGTCCAGTTCATAAATATGGCATTCTGTGCCATTTCAAAACAGGAACAGGCCACTCCGCCTGCATTACATGCCTTTGCAGGGCCATAAATGATGTCAGCGGTTTCTAAAAATTCCATGGCATCCAGGGTTGTGGGAAGGTTTGCCCCTTCCACAAGCGCTTTGACCTTATTTTTTACCAGATTTTTTGCGTCATCAAGATCCAGTTCATTTTGTGTGGCACAGGGGAATGCGATATCGCACGGAATATCCCAGGGCCGTTTGCCCGGATAAAACTTTACCTTAAACCGATCTGCATAATCTTTTACCACATCATTTCCGCTTAACCGCAGTTTCAGCATATAATCAACTTTTTCGCCGGTAACACCCTCAGGATCATGGATGAATCCATCCGGCCCGGAAAGCGTAATAACCTTTCCGCCAAGTTCATTGACCTTTTTGACAACTCCCCAGGAGACATTCCCAAAACCGGAAACCGTCACCACCTTGCCGTCTATATTGTCATTAATATTTTTCAGCATTTCCTCGGCAAAATAGACCACACCATATCCTGTGGCTTCGGGTCTTAAATAGCTGCCGCCCCATGCAATGCCTTTGCCTGTCAGCACCCCTTCAAAAGATTTGTTCATTCTGCGGTACATGCCGAAAAGATAACCGATTTCGCGTCCTCCCACCCCGATATCTCCTGCCGGGACGTCAATGGTTGCACCGATATGCCGTGACAATTCCAGCATAAAACTTTGACAGAAATTCATTATTTCATTATCTGACTTGCCCCGTGGGTTGAAATCAGATCCACCTTTCCCGCCGCCGATACGCAGGCCTGTCAAAGCATTTTTAAAAATCTGTTCAAATCCGAGGCACTTGATAATGCTCAAGGTGACGGAAGCATGAAATCGAAGTCCGCCTTTATAGGGACCCAGCACATTATTAAATTGAACGCGATGTCCTGTATTGACCTGTACCCGCCCCTGATCGTCTTTCCATGGCACTCTGAAACTGATGGACCGATCCGGTTCAACCAATTGTTCAAGTATCCGGTTGTTTTGATACTCCAGATTAGAATCCAGAACCGGGGTAATGGATTTAAACACTTCTGATACGGATTGAATGTATTCTTTTTCCCAAGGATACTTTGCCTTAAGCATGTCCAAAACATCCGTCGTATACATACTCATGAAATTCTCCTCTCAATATTATTTTTTTTGGCAATTAACACATCCAGACATTCTCAAAAAAGCAATTAATGTGCCATTGCCATTTTATGGTGTTTTTAGGCTTGATTAATGGAAAATACTAATATAAACTATGCCAAACTGCATAAATTATGCATCAATACATAAGTTTTCCTTTTCGGCCGGAGATGTAAAATGATTATTACCGAGAAATCTGTATCCCTTAACAAAAAATCAAAACAATTGAGCTGGAAACAATTCAACAAAGCATTTTTAGATGCCTCTCCAAATGGTATCGCAGTCACTGACTGCTCTTTTAAAACAATCATCTCAAATAAAATAGCCCAGGAACACTTAGATATTTTTACCGGCACATTGATCCAAACCACTCTGCCGGAACTAACCGAACATTCAACCACTATATTAAAAGATAACACTACCATAAGAAATATCCAAATCACCAGACATGATAGAAATTTCATGACACAGATCAGCCCTATTATCTGGAAAAAAAATGTCTTGAGGATTTTCTATATTTTTCAAAATGTAACCATGCTGGAAAAAATCAGTAAAAAAATGAGGTCCTATCAGGAAATGTCCATCGAACTGGATACCATCATCAACTCAAGCCATGATGGATTCTGGATCTGCGACGGCGAGGGAACGATTATAAAAATCAACCCGGCCTCGGAACAATTGACTGGCATCAAGGCTGAAAAATTTATTGGAAAATCCATGCAAAAACTGGTTGATGAAGGGTTTATCGACCAGTCTGTTACTCTGAAAGTATTAAAATCCCAAAAAAAAGAAACCATTATACAGCATACCAGACAGGGGAAAAACCTGTTGCTCACAGCCACGCCCGTATTTAACAAAGAGGAACAGCTATTCAGGGTAGTGGTCAATGAAAGGGATATTACGGAAATTGAAGCGCTTAAAAAGGAGATTGAAGAAAAACAGGAGCTAAAAACCGAGCTTGAAGAAGACCTTTTGGAAATGCAGATGGAAGCGTTAAAATCAAAAAAAATTATTGCTAAAAGCCATAATTTCAAAACAATTCTTGAAAAAACCGTCAAAATTGCCCGCGTTAATTCCTCTGTTCTCATTCTCGGTGAATCCGGTACAGGAAAGGGCATAATTGCGGAGACAATTCACTATCACTCAAACCGGCGGGAAAAGCCGATGATTCGGCTTAACTGCGGTGCCATCCCCGAGTCTTTGGTGGAAAGTGAACTTTTCGGCTATAAAAAAGGCGCTTTCACCGGTGCGGATAGAAACAAGGCCGGCCGGTTTGAAATGGCTGATAAGGGCATACTCTTTCTGGATGAGATTGCAGAACTTCCCTTGTCGTCCCAGGTAAAGCTGTTAAGATTTCTTGAGGATGGTCATCTCAGCCGGATTGGTGAAACTGACAGCAAAAAAGTGAATGTCCGCATTATCGCTGCCACCAACCAGAACCTTGAAAAAATGGTGGCTGATAAAACATTCAGGCAAGATCTTTATTACCGGCTGAAGGTTATTCCCATCCATCTGCCCCCCCTTCGTGACCGGAAAGAATGTATCCTTCCCCTGATATCCCATTATATAAAATATTTTTGTCAAAAATATAAAACCAAAAACACCATATCATTGACCAGCAATGCTACAGATGCCCTGGAAAAATATGCTTATCCCGGCAATGTCCGGGAGTTGATCAATATATGTGAACGACTTGTGGTGATGAACGATAACAATGGAATCCATTACAAGGATCTTCCCCATAGCGTTATGGATTCGGCAAAACATGACAATCTGTTCATGGATTTACATGACAAGGGGCTCTCCCTCCGTGAAATGATGGAAATATTTGAAAAACAGATTCTAAAAGGTATTATGGATGAACACCTGACCCAGTCAAAAGCTGCAAAAGCCCTTGGCCTGAACCAGTCAACCATTGCCCGGAAATTACAAAAATATGGGCTGATATGAAATAAATATTTTACAATCCAGGTGGTCTGATTTAATCATTCATATTTAATAATTCCTTGACAGCTTGGGATACTTTGATTATTGAAATTTACATGAATGCCCCCAAAAAAACAAAATCATTGGATGCTGATAAAAAACACTCTCCCCTGTTCCTGAAAAAACTTCCAGTAAGAATCGTCATCCCTGTTGCATTAACAATCATCCTCTTTATTTTGACAATTTTTCTTTTGATCATTCCCTTGCTGGAAAAAAATATGATGGACGGGAAAAGAGAAGGTATCATGCATTTAACGGAAAGTGCGTGGAGCACATTGGATCTTTTTCATGAAAAAGCCCGGGAGGGAGAGATCTCCCACAAAAAAGCAAAAGAACAGGCCATAGAACAGTTGCAGCAATTAAGATACGGTCCTGAACTTGAAGATTACTTCTGGATAAATGATATGACCCCTAATATGATCATGCATCCATACCGGTTGGATCTGGTGGGTCAGGATGTATCAAATTTTAAAGATCCGGCAGGAAAACGATTGTTTTTTGAAATGGTTAAAATCGTCAAAAAACAGGGGGCGGGTTATGTGGATTATTTATGGCAATGGAAAGGCGACTCAAAAAAAATTGTTCCTAAAATATCCTATGTAAAAGAATTCCAATCCTGGGGCTGGATTATTGGGACCGGTATCTATGTTAAAGATGTTAGAGAAGAAATCAGTGCTATTACACGAAAGTTAATCTATACCTGCTCAGGGATTATGATGCTGTTCTTAATGCTGTCCGGTTATATTATATGGCAGGGAACAACGGCTGAAAAAGAACGAACAAAAGCCATGGAACACTCCAGTTTAAGAGAAAACCAACTCCTTCAGGCAGACAAAATGGCATCCCTGGGGACATTGGTGGCCGGTGTTGCCCATGAGATAAATAATCCTGCAACATCCCTGATGCTCAATGCTCCGAACCTTAAAAAAGCCTGGCAGTCTTTTACTCCGGTCCTGGATGAATACTACATGAAAAATAAGGATGCCGTCGTCTGTTCAATGCCATACGCTGAACTGAGCAAAAGAATAGACCTTATGCTCAAAGCCATGGAAGACGGTGCTGCAAGAATAAAAAAAATTATCTCTGAGTTAAAAGATTTTTCACGTCCCACAGAAGCGGATATGGAAAATAAGATTGATGTCAACCTTGTAGTAGAAAAATCACTGAGTCTGACCCACTCCATATTGAAAAAAGCCACTCACCACCTGTCAGTTGACTATGAAGATAACTTGCCGAAAATTTCAGGCAATTCACAGAAACTGCAGCAGGTGATTATCAATCTGCTTGTTAATGCAAGTCAAGCCCTTGAAAATCCGAAACAGTCCATCCATGTGCAAACTTCAAAAATCCCGAACGCTTCTTTTATTGTTATTGAAGTATCGGACAGCGGGCCGGGTGTTCCTCCGAAGAATTTGGAAAAATTGAAAGATCCTTTTTTTACAACCAGACGGGACGACGGAGGAACAGGTCTCGGGCTTTCCATTTCGGAAAAAATTGTAAATGACCACAAGGGGATATTGGAGTTTGCTTCAGAATTTGGAAAGGGTTTGACCGTAAAAATACTACTGCCCTTCAGCGGTTAGGAAACCATAGTTAAAAAGGACGGGATATAATGATGACGAACAAACAACAGACCATGGATCGCCCCATCCTTATTGTGGATGATGAACCGGAAATTCTTCTGGCAGTGGATACCACACTGAGAATGGCAGGTATGGACAATATTATCACCATCAGTGACGCCAGGGACGTGATCCGGCAAATGGAACGCCAGATTCCCTGTCTGATGATCCTGGACCTGAATATGCCCCATATCAACGGCGGACGTCTGCTTAAAATTGTCCGCAAGACCTATCCCAGAATACCCGTAATTATACTCACCGGTGCCATTGATGTGGATACGGCGGTAAAATGTATGAAAATTGGTGCCATGGATTATGTGGTCAAACCGGTGGAGGAAGGCCGACTCCTATCTGCTGTCAAACAGGCCCTGGCCTATGAAGACCTGGAAAATAAATTCCAGGATTCTCCTGCAAGCGATCTGTTCTCCCAGATTAAAAACCCCACGGCATTTGCGCATATTATCACCCAGGACAAGAAGATGCACTCCGTCTTTCACTATATTGAGGCTATTGCCCCATCTTCCCAGCCGGTTCTTATTTTCGGAGAAACAGGTGTAGGAAAAGAACTGATCGGGCAGTCCATCCATACCTTGAGCGAAAGAAAGGGAAAACTGGTTGTGGTCAATGTGGCTGGATTAGATGACAATGTGTTTTCCGACACGCTCTTCGGCCATGTCCAGGGGGCATTCACCGGTGCACAAAAAACAAGACAGGGATTAATCGAACAGGCTGCCGGCGGTACGCTCTTTCTGGACGAAATCGGAGACCTTGCATTGACGTCACAGGTTAAATTACTCAGACTGCTCCAGGAAAGGGAATACCTTCCTTTGGGATCTGACAAGATCAAGTATTCTGATGCCAGGATCATTACCTCCACCAACCTGAATCTATGGGCCCTTGAAAAAAAAGGGACCTTCAGAAAAGATTTGATCTACCGTCTTTCTACCCATACGCTGACGCTGCCGCCCCTGCGGGAGCGTCTTCTGGACCTGCCGCTGCTATTGGACCGGTTTATCTGCAAGGCCGCCAATGAACTGGATAAACCCGTTCCTGACATCCCAAAAACATTGATTGAGCAGATAGAAACCTATCCTTTCAAGGGCAACATCAGAGAGCTTAAGTCCATGGTGTATGATGCTATTTCGCGATACCGGAATGGGCCTATCACAGCCGATTTATTCAAAGTCCTGGACACATCCGGATCAGAGGCGGGACAAAAAGACAACAATCAAAGCTTTTCTCTTCCCACCCTGAAAGAAGCCTCCAGAGAACTTGTGGAAAAGGCTATGAAACAGACCGGAGGCAACCAGTCTGCAGCAGCCGGGATTTTGGGCATCTCCCAGCAGGCCTTGAGCAAAAGACTACAGAAATTAAAATTCGAAAAACCCGATTAACCTACAACAAAAATTGTATCCACAACAAAAGTTGTAAAAAGCCTCCTTTAAGCCTATTCTACCGAACAATCGTTCGGATCGATATATTTTTCTACAACTTTTGTTGTGCCTCTATGAAATTTCTATAAATTCATTTTTCAACCAAAATCCAACAAAAACAGATAGATAGAGCTTTTCATTCCTTCCGGCACAATGTTTGCTATTACAATGTAGTGAATCTTAATTATTTATTAAAGGAGAATCTCTGATGAATCAAATTAAAAACCTTGGTTGGCGCGTAACAATGGCAGGATTAGGTATAAACCTGGCTTTGGGTATACTTTATACCTGGAGTATATTTAAAATGACAATCAAAGACTCAATTGTGGCAGGCGATGGCCTTTTTAACTGGAGCCTGGCTTCCTTAAATGATCCCTATGCCGTATGCTGCCTGGTATTTGCATTTACCATGATTTTTGCAGGCCGTGTTCAGGACAGGCTCAGCCCGAAGATTACGGCTGTCATCGGAGGCATCCTCACAGGCCTTGGCCTGATTTTCATTTCATTTTCCACTGCATGGATCAGCTGGATCATCGGATTCGGAATCCTCATGGGAATGGGTCTTGGATTTGGTTATGCCTCGGCAACACCGCCTGCCATTAAATGGTTTCCGTCTGCGAAAACCGGCATGATTGCTGGTATCGTTGTTGCCGGATTTGGCCTGGCATCCGTATATATCGCTCCTTTGGCAATATTTTTAATTGACAAGGTCGGTCTTTCCCAGGCTATGCTTATTTTCGGTATTGCATTTCTCGTTATTGTCTCTGCCCTTGCACAATTTTTGGTAAATCCCCCGGAAGGTTATGTTCATCCGGAAGAAGCTGATAAAAAAACCAATCTTGCTGCAAGCGGCCCAATTAATTTTGCCCCCGGGGAAATGCTTCGTACGCCGACTTTTTATAAATTATGGATTATTTTTTGTATTGCATCAGGTGCAGGCCTTATGATCATCGGCGGTGTGGCAGGAATGGCCAAACAGGGAATGGGCCAAATGGCATGGGTGGTTGTGGCTTTGATGGCAGTGGGAAATGCCTCCGGACGTGTTATAGCCGGTATCCTTTCCGACCGTATCGGACGTGCGAACACTCTTTTTATCATGTTGATTTTTCAGTCAATTGTCATCTTTTCTCTCCTGTTTATTACACCGGCGCAGGTCATGCTTCTGGTTCTTGCGGCGATGCTCATCGGGTTTAACTACGGAACAAATCTTTCTTTATTCCCGTCTGCCACCAAAGATTTTTTCGGTTTAAAGAATTTTGGTGTCAATTACGGCCTGGTTTTCAGTGCCTGGGGTGTGGGTGGTTTCATCTTTCCAAGGGTGTCTCAAATGATTGTTGCTTATACCAACAGCCCAAGAATGGCATATGTTCTTGCTGCAGGACTGCTTCTCATCGGAGCTGTATTGGCCCTGATGACCAAAGCGCCTGCTACTGAGGCTTACGAACAACCTGAATTTATAACCACTCCCGTAACTGAAAAAATCTAAGACAATGTTTTTTGAAACCGCTAAAAATATTGATGTTACTTCTGCAAATGGGTTCTAACTACAAAAAGGAGAGAAGATGAGCGAGTTTAAATTTCATGCACCTGATGAGTACCGAGAAAACGCCTGGATCAAAACGATTGATGAATACAAAGAAATGTACAATCGTTCCATTGAAAAACCGGATGAATTCTGGGCGGAAATGGCGGAACAGTTTCACTGGGAAAAAAAATGGGACAATGTTCGGGATTTTAATTACAGTATCTCCAAAGGCCCTGTTAATATTGAATGGTTCAGGGGCGGCAAAACAAATATAACTTACAATTGTCTTGACAGACATTTAAAAGACAGGGGCGATCAGACCGCTCTTATTTGGGAAGGCAACAATGTTGGTGAAGACCTTGAAATATCCTACAAACAACTCCATGAAAAGGTCTGTCAATTTGCCAATGCTCTAAAATCCAAAGGCGTACAAAAGGGTGACAGGGTGGCCATTTATATGCCCATGGTACCTGAACTGGCTGTTACCATGCTGGCATGTGCCCGTATCGGTGCCATTCACAGCATTGTTTTTGGCGGCTTCTCTTCTGACGCGCTTTCCAACCGTATCCTGGACAGCCATTGCAAAATTCTTGTGACCACTGACGGGGTGATGAGGGGTGCAAAGGCAGTTCCCTTAAAAGGCAATGCAGATACGGCTATGGATCTGTGCGAAAAAAATGGACATTCGGTTGAATGCTGTTTTGTGGTAAAACGAACCGGTTCTGATATTGAAATGAAAGAGGGACGGGACGTATGGTGGCATGAAGAAGCCCAGAAACAAAGCAGTGATTGTCCAGTGGAATGGATGGATGCAGAAGATCCTCTTTTTATCCTTTATACCTCCGGGTCAACCGGAACACCCAAGGGCGTACAACACAATGTGGGCGGTTACATGGTCTATACCGGAATTACCTTTCGATATATTTTTGATTACCATGACAATGACATATTCTGGTGTACTGCCGATATCGGCTGGGTAACCGGACACAGCTACATCGTCTATGGCCCACTCGCAAACGGAAGCACATCATTGATGTTTGAAGGCGTTCCAACCTACCCGGATGCCGGACGCTTCTGGCACATCTGTGACAAATTCGGCGTTACCGTCTTCTATACCGCACCCACGGCCATTCGCGCCCTGATGCGGCTCGGCGAAGAATGGCCCGCTAAGTACAAACTCGATTCGCTCAGGATTCTCGGCTCAGTCGGCGAGCCGATAAATCCAGAGGCCTGGATGTGGTATTATGAGAAAATCGGCCGCAAACGCTGTCCCATCGTAGATACGTGGTGGCAGACGGAAACAGGCGGATTTATGATTACACCTTTGCCGGGCACCCACACATTAAAACCAGGCAGCGCTTCCCGGCCATTCTTCGGCGTTGACTCCGTCGTCCTGCGAGATGACGCAAGCCAATGTGACGTAAACGAAGGCGGCAAGCTCTGCATACGCAAACCCTGGCCCGGAATGATGCGCACAATGTGGGGTGACCACGACAGGTTCATTGATACATACTTCACAATGTACGACAATATCTATTTCGCCGGCGATGGCTGCCGTATCGACCAGGATGGCGATTACTGGCTAATGGGCAGAATCGACGACGTCGTCAACGTCTCAGGCCACCGAATCGGAACCGCTGAAGTTGAAAGCGCCCTGGTCAGCCACGAAAAGGTTGCCGAAGCCGCCGTTACGCCCGTGCCGCACAACATCAAAGGACAAGGTCTCTATGCCTTTGTTACACTCATAGCTGGCGTCGAAGAAACCGACGAGCTAAAGAAGGAACTTGTTAAGCACGTACGAAAGCAAATCGGCCCTATCGCAACACCTGAAGCCATTCAATTTGCACCCGCACTTCCGAAGACCCGCTCCGGCAAGATTATGCGGCGAATCCTCCGCAAAATTGCTGAGAAGAATACAGACAACCTCGGCGATATTAGCACTCTCGCGGACCCGAGCATAGTCGAAGCATTGATTAAAGGCCGAAGCGAATAATAAAAACGTCCGCCCTAACAGACCGTAAACAAGCCGGACGTGTATTGTAAGCACACGTTCGGCCTGTTTTCAATAAAGGAAACCATATTTATGAGCGAAGAAATAACAACAGACCAACCAAAAATCAAAAACCATGGATGGCAAGTTACCTTTGCGGGAATGGGAATCAACCTGGCACTCGGAATACTCTATACATGGAGCGTCATAAGCAAGCGTATCCCTGAGGAATGGGGCTGGAATGAGGACGACAAGTCCCTGCCATATATGATTGCATGTCTGGTATTTTCACTTATTATGGTACCGGCCGGAAGAATGCAGGACAAAATCAGTCCAAGACTCGTAGCCACAATAGGCGGCATATTAGTCGGACTCGGATTCATAATTGCCGCTATGACAACTTCGCTTATGGTCTTCGTCATTGGCTTTGGCGTATTTGTCGGTGCAGGCCTTGGTTTTGGCTATGCTTCTGCGACACCTCCCGCGGTAAAGTGGTTCCCAGCGGCAAAGACGGGCCTTATCGCTGGAATAGTGGTTTCAGGTTTCGGACTGGCTTCAGTTTATGCCGCACCTCTGACAACCTGGCTGATAGTTAATCTTAGTTTCAGCACTGCGTTGCTGCTGTTAGGTATTGCATTTTTGGTCGTCGTGGTCGTACTTGCTCAGATATTAAAACCACCACCTGCCGGCTACATCCCGGCTGGTTCCCTACCGGCAAACACAGATGCCAAATCTAACAATAAAAAAGAAGACTTTCTTCCAAAAGAAATGCTTACTACCTGGCAATTCTACATAATTTGGTTTATGTATGTATGCGGTGCCGGCGCAGGTCTTATGGTCATCTCAAAGCTTGCCGCAATTGCAGACAAGCAGATTGGAATAACTATGGGATTTGTGCTGGTAGCGGTGCTTGCCCTCGGCAATGGTGGCGGACGAATAGTGTCCGGTATGCTCAGCGACAAAATCGGTCGCAAGCCAATGATGTTTGTTTGTTTTCTGTTTCAGGCCTTTCTGATATTTTTGCTCTCAAAAGCCACCGCTGAAAACGCCCTTGGGACGATTCCCGCAATGGCGCTCATCTCAGCCTTAATCGGCGCAAATTACGGAGCCAACCTCTCCCTTTTCCCGTCTATCACCAAGGATTTTTATGGTCTGAAGAACTTTGGAATGAATTACGGACTGGTATTTACCGCCTGGGGCGTCGGCGGTTTTATGCTGGCAAAACTCGCCGGAACAATGTATGCCAGGCATCAAACTTTTGCAATCGCTTATTACGGCGCTTCGGCACTGCTGATACTCGCTGCGATAATGACACTACTCGTCAAAGCACCACACCGCAAACTCGAAACCAACGAAACGTAACACCAGTCATAAATTGAAATGTTGATTAGCCGACCACGGTCATTCCTGTACCTGCTTTCGCAGGTGTAAACTCGCCCGGCGCGAGGCGGGGAGCAGGAATCCACAACTAAGGACTGGTAAAGAAATTAGGTTTCGTTTTTGGTTGAGCGAGGACAAGGCTGGCAAGGAAGCAAAACGCAGGCCTACTGGTTGGTAGTCCGACTTGCCTGCTGGCGAGCAGGGTTTTGCTGACACCGTCAGCCGAAGCCGCAGCCAGCCAAAAATGGAAGATAATTTATTTACAAGTCCTAAAGTTTGTGAATTGGAAAGATATTCGCCTTAACTGCTTCTATTGTCGCCTCTACTACAGGTACTACCATTTCGCGTTGTGTCTGGCTCACAACAATTGCTCT
>NZ_JAUWQB010000101.1 GCF_030611305.1 Desulfobacula sp.
TGGGAAGTACTGTCATATCCTCACAGAGTTGACCAAGGCACAGCGGGATATTCTCAAAGCCTTGGACATCCAACTCCCTGGCATGGCATAGGTATAATTTTTTCGGGAAATTAGGTTACCAAGGAGGTTAATGCCCTTAACGCAATCGTATCTTCTATATTTAATCTTCAAGCCACTGTTCAAAATAATTTGTTCGAATTTTTTGACCGTTATTTTATTAAGCCCACCCTTAACTTCCTCATATTTTGTAGATCCATCATTCCTAAAATGTGCCCTAACGTTCAAAATAGTTTTTTCACTGAATAGGATATTGACCCATGGGATCTTAGTAAAAAATTGCATATGACTACCATATGGAGCAAACCATGGTGGACCAAAGGTAACTAGAATTGTTCCATCTAATTTTAGTAATGATTTCATATTGTTTAAGGCTTTAGCAGGATCATTAAAATGTTCCATACTATTCTGAGAAATTACTATATCGAACTTACCTTTGATGGAGTCTTGTAATTTATTGGTGAATTTCACTTTTTGCATAATACCAAGCCTTTGAGCTAAATCTCTTGCTTTACTCAAGCCTTCATTATTAATATCTATTCCAAGAACGTATTTTGCTCTTCCTTTTGCCATGGCAATTGATTGGTAGCCTATTCCACAACCAAAATCGACAATCGCTTTATCGACAATGATATCCTTAAAATTAGGAAAAACTTTACATAATAGAGAAAAAGCGTTGTCAATATCCCAACCTTGTTGCCCTTGTTGGTAATCATTGTTTTCAGGCTTCCTTGAAAGGGCAAGAAGAATCTTTTCTGAAAATTTCATAAAATCACCTTATCTTTCTATGTCCGCTTCCCTTTTTTTAAATTTTATAACAATCTATATCCCATCGCCCGAAATCTGCGCACATCCTTCCTGGTGGGAAATGAAAAATAGGAGCCCTCTTCGGACCTGTTCTCCTGGTACTGGATTCTCCCGCCACGCATCATTTCTATTGCTTCGAGCATATAATGCGCACCCAATTGTTTGGTTCGCATGATAAGCGCATCCAAAGATTCTCCAGGATTTACAGGGACTTCTTTTTGAAGAATAATCTCCCCTTCATCAATCTTCGGGTTGATCTTGTGAACTGTAATGCCCACGGTTTTTTCGCCGTGGTAAAGCTGCCAGAAGTTAGGCATCATTCCCCGGTAACGAGGCAGAGGAGCGTGATGGATGTTGATGCAGCCAAGCCGCGGAAGATCGATCAATTCCTTTCTGAAGATGGTGGGCGCCGCAACGGAAATTATAAGATCGAGATCCTTTCGCCGCAGTTTATCAAGAAACGCAGGCTGGTGAAGGGCATTTTGATGAAGAATCTCAATGTTGTTTACCCCACATAGCTGTCTGAGATCAAACCAATCCGGTTTTTGATAAGATTTAGCAATTTCACTTAAAATCTTTACCTGAGTGTAGCGCATACCCATCCTGAAAAAATCCACCAGACCGTAAAGGGCGTACATCTGTTTTACCAGTTCTCTCTTTGACTTTTTACCCATGGTACGCTGGATTACCACCGCTTTAATTTCATCGAGGTTCGGATAGATACTGAAAAACTCCGCAAAGAAGTTCCGGATATAGAAGGGATCGTCCTGAGTAATAAAGAGGATATTAAAGCTCATTATCTTGCTGTCTCCCAGATCACGGATTTTTTACCCACAATGGTATGAAAAAATGCCACCATGGAAGCAGAGTTGACCACGCAATAGTATAGTGGTAAAGCAAATATCTTCAGTTTCTTTCCCCTTCTGTCAAACAGGTAGCCCAAAGCGGCCCCCAGATAAAATATCACCTGGATAATAAGGCATATATTATAGAATGCCTGACCAATTAAAAAGAAGTTGCTCACCAGCAGCAGCGGCAGTACAAAGGGGACCATCCATCGCAACGCCTTATGGGAAAAGAGTTGGAAGGCAATAAATCTGTAGTTAAACGGGTTAAAAAGACGGCGCATATACCAGAGCCCGTACATCCCGCGAGAAATAACCCGCACCCGCATGCTGAATTCTTCTTGTGTAGTTTCGGTGGTCTCCTCATAGGCCACAGCTTCTGGTTCAAAAGAGATACGGTAACCCTTTTCAAGGATTTTCAAAGGCTCAACCAGATCACTGATTATGTCCGGGGGCAGTGGTTCGTACAAATCACGACGCGCCGAATAGATGCAGCCGCAGCAACCGGTAATGGTCTGAATTCTGGTTTGTAATCCCTTGATCAGATTCTCGTATTTCCAGAAAAGGATGGTGCCCAGACCTATTGCTGCGCCGGTAGGATTCACATATTCGTACCTTCCGCTTACAGCTCCCACACGCGGATCGGCATAATTTCTGACAATCTTTTTGATGGCGTCCTTTTTGTAGTTTGTGGTTGCATCGGAAAAGATGATGATATCACCCGTTGCCATTGCGACTGTGCGGTTCTGAGTCTCGGTCTTGCCGAGGCGGCCTTCAACCCTGTTGAGGATCACCCCTCGTTTCTGAAATTGTCTAACAACTTCATCGGTTTCATCGGTTGAGGCATCCGAGGCAACGATTATTTCCAGTTTATCCCGGGGATAGTCCAGATCAAGGGTGTTTTCCAGTTTGGCAGCTATGGACCGCTCCTCATTGTATGCTGTAATCAGGAAGGTCACCTGTGGATATATCGCCTCCTTTTTGACCGGCCGGTGAAGAAAAAGCGACAGTATCAGGATGACCAGGGAGTATCCCACATACGTGTAGAAAATGATAAAAATCAGCAACCAGAATATCAATTCATTCATAAGACAGCTTCACTTTTCAATACAGATGTCTAAGCGGCTCATCCGGCGGAGCGATCAACCTCCTGAGTATGCTCAAAATCATCCACATAGTGAACATTAAAACTTGCCACAATACCCATAAACAGCCAATAGATGGCCATTAAATTGTAATAGAGGGATTGATCGCCACCCACACTTCCCACAAGATGCATGATAATACTCATAAAGAAGCCCAATCCGATCCCCTGGCCGAGCTTATTTTTAGAATGCCTGAATAACTTGTAGGATTGCCGCAAAAGCACAATGATAAATATAACAAAAATCGTCATGCCCACCAAACCTTGTTCAGCCAGAGTCTTGTAATATAAAGAGTGGGTTATCATGCCTTCACGGTGGCGAAAAGTGTCAAAACCGATTCCTAACAAAGGTTCCCGCTTAAAATAGTTCCTTGCCTTTTCCCAGAGTTCTTTACGGCCTACGGTGTCAACCGAGATGCCGCCGACATTAACCATGCTTGATTGAACTTTCTTTTCGGAAACTTCCGTTTTATTCAAAAAGGTCATGTCGATCCGCTCAACTACCGAATTGGGCAGGATAAAACTGTAGAAAAAAATTAGACCAAACAGCAAGATTAAAAGGCGGCGATCTTTTAAAAGGCCGAGGCTTAAGAATCCTACAGCTGTACACATATAAGCGGAACGTGAATAAGAATACATAATTGGATAAAAATTGCAGGCGCAAACAAACAATACCAGATATCTAAGTTTCTTATCTTCAATAAAATACGAAATACCAAGTAGTAAAAATGTATACATGGAATAGAAAATTCCCAGTTCATTTGGACCAAGAAAACTGAAAGAGCCGGATATCCTGATAGAATCTGAATAATGGTCCGCCCTTATCCATCGGAATGTGCTATAGAAATTGAAATCCATGGCCAGCATGGTAAAACAGACGCAGATTAATATCCACTTGACGAATTTTTCCGTATTTATGTTGTTCAGTGCGATAAAGTAAAGCAACGGCAAGATCATATAGTTTTTCCAGGCCATAAGCCGGGTTAGATTTATATCGGACGGAAGCGCCATAAAGGTATAACCCCTAATGAGGTTGATTATGCTCCCAAGCACCATGAGCATGACGACCACGTTGACAGGGGAGCTTTTAAAAATACTTCTATTCTCTCTTCCTGCCTTGAGAACCCACCCGATAACCAGCGATATCAATAGGAAATCGGCAAGATTGTGTCCCTGAGGGAATTCACAAATTTTTTTCATTGCAGCGATAATTGGGACTAATGTAATAAAAAACAAAATGCCGATTTCTACCCTGAACAAGGCTATCAACATAATCGGGAAAGACATCAAATATGCTATAAGGGGGGCGACAAATGTCAGCATAAACAGATTCCATTTTTGGGACACAGATGAACACCCCAGTGAAATATGCTTCGCATTGCACGGGGCAAGCAGATTATAAGGATATTAAACATAATGCGTTTTCTGCGTGTATCTCGAAATCTGTGTCCTAACTAATTTTCTTAAAAAACATATACCTGGCAAGTTCACATGCGAAGACATACATAGGCGGCGGTGGAAGAATCCTTCTTAAAAAATAGGGATCTGATTTGCCATCAACCAGGCCGGGCTCGGTGGAAACCACGGTTTTCAGGCCTGTTTCCTTACAGTACTTTTTCAATTTCTCACTGAAATCTTCTTTCTTTCCATTGGGAATCGCAAAATGTCTGACCTTTTTACCAATCCGTGCCTCAATTTCCTTCTTTGATTCACAAATCTCCCGTTTTGCCTCGGAAATCTCCATTTTGCTTAGAGTTGGATGGCTGATTGTATGAGCGCCAAAGGATATGCTATTATTGCTCATCTCAGTCACTTCGTCCCAGTTCAGCATTTTCCTTTCAGCATTTTCCTTTATTATTTCATCTACTCCCAGCATTTTTGATAATTTCTGCATTTTTATGATTTTTTGTTTGTGCTTAAGACGCAACATTATATTGAAAAGCTTTGTAACAGCAACCCTTTTTTGGTGACGAGTGGATATATTCAGTACTTCATCACCAAGAAGTTCAGGAAAGATGAGCGTTGAGGACTTCGTCGTTGACAAGATATCCATCAATTCATCCACCCACGGGGCATTATTTGTGCCGATAAAGCCTGTAGACAGGTAGATCATGGCGGCTGGTAGGCCAAACTCTTTTAGAATCGGATATGCCAGGGTGTAGTTACTCAAAAAACCATCATCAAAGGTAATGGCAACAGAAGGAGAAGTAAAATCATTCTCATTGGCCAAGCTTCCTTCCAATTCATCCATAGAGATTACACTGTACCATTTTTTTATGTGGCGCATCTGCTTCTTGAACTCGCTAATAACCAAATGAGGAAGTTGATAACCATCAAGTAAATCCTGGGAAAAACGGTGGTAAAACAAAATAGAGGCACAATGCCGCTTTTTGAACTTCTTTAGAATGAAAATCAACAAGTGCAATACGCCAGAATAATAGACGGCAAAAAATAAAGCTCTTTTCAGAATTTGCTTAAAACTTCTTTTCCAACAAAGTCCCATTTATCTCCTTATCTATTGGAACACTCTATCTCGTCATTTAAAAGAAAACCGATCAAGATGCATTCGTAAAAAGTCCCTCTGGCCTGTCATTTCGAGTGAAACGAGAAATCTTTATTCTGCAACCTATTGAAAAAATAAGATTTCTCCCGTTGGTCGAAATGACACATTAACGAAATCCGACTTTTTACGAGTTCATCAATCAACAAAATTTTATATTTACTCACTTACGAAATAGTAGCCCTGGTTTTAGCAAGTTGACCTAATGCAGCGCCTCTTACTTCCTTATCGAAAACCAGAATTAATATTCCATAAATAACAGCCCCTGCCGGGATTTTTATGACAAGGTTACCCAAAGAAGACCCAACATCTACGAGGCTGATTGCCAAATACATGGCAGTAGCCGCTGTCAGATATAATAAACTACGAGGATAATCGGTCCGAAAGCTGAATTCCTTAAAGGCATAGTAGGTAATTACAATCGTATAAAAAATGTAGGAGATTAATGTTGCCTGAGCCGCACCAATAATCCCAAGACGTGGTATTAACATCATATTCAGCCCAACGTTTAGAGCGCAGGCGCCCATCATTATTATGGTTACTAAATAGGTTTTCTTTCGGATAAACAGCCCAGAGTTTAGTATGATTGAAGAAGCGTATATTGCTTGTCCAATGACTACATAAGGAATAATAGTATATGCTTCCATATATTTGCTTGAAGCCAGAAAGGCGAGCAAATCCTTTCTTATCGCTATAAAGCCAAAAACCACCGGAAATATTATTAAAAGAAAAAATCTAAATAATTTCGTAAAAAATTCTTTTGTTTCCTTTTCTCCCTTATTAACCAGTATCTTCATATAAATAGGTCCCATTGCGTAATTTATTGGATAGATAATCACTTCGGTCGCATAGGTTGATAGATTGTATCCGGCAGTATATAAACCGAGAGATATTGAACCTGAATATAACTGAATCAAATACCTATCGGCATAACTGAGAACAAGATGGCCCAACTCCGCCCAAACCAGCGGGAAACCATATTTGATTGAATCCTTAAAAATAGTTGGGGAAAAATTTGCAGAACTTATTTTTATTTTTTTACGAAAAAAATATATTAGAAAGAAAAGTAACACTATTCCTGATATGACTTGTCCTACATAAAATCCATATAAACCTTTTATAAAAAAGAATATTAAAAAGATGCCCAGTGAAAGCGATCCGTAGCGGCGTATTATCTGTATTAAATTATAAAGCCTTGTTCTCTGTTCCGCCCTTAAGAAACTGGTGAGGATGTCAATTGTACAAGCAGTAAATATCAGGATGGAGACAAGATATAGAAGGCTAACAATATTACTATCCAAGAACTTGCTAAAAAACAATTTCATTGCGAGATAAAAGAATGCAGCAACAGTTGCAGATACTGCCACCGAACCTAAAAACAAAGTTGAGTAAAAATTGGTGAGTTGATTTTTAGATTTGAATTCCGCATAGAATCTTACAATAGAACTTGGAAAGCCAAATTTTGTTATGGCGATTGCAATAAAAAGTGTGGTAGATATGAGACCTAATGTCCCATAATCACTCACAGAGAATACTCTGGTAAGAATGGGAAAAGATATGAAACCGGCGGCCATTATAATAATCCGGCCGGCAAAATAATGGGATGACTGGTTAAATAATGTCTTAATTTCGGACAAGATTACCTCTCCATACTTTGGTATGCTTTTTCAAATTCTTCTTCAATTGCCTGAAGATGCTTAAGAGATAAATCCTGGTGAATAGGTAGTCCAAGAATATTTCTTTTTAAAAAAACTGCTTCGGGGAAATTGTTCCATGGGACATCAGGATGGAAATCTCCCCACCAGTCATGACCAGCAATACCTCGTTTCTTTAAGGCTTTATAAAAATAATCCCTTTTTTCAATAATAATGGGGAAAAACAGAGGGCACACGCCATCGGGAAGTTCCTTAAATGGCAAAGTTACTCTCTTATCATTTTGAAAATAATTCAGAAAGAATCTAAAATTTCTCCGTCTTATATCTTTAATTTTTTCAAAATTTGATGACATAATAATGTTTTTTGAAAGACTTGACATCCCCCAATGACTTATCTCCTTCCTGTATTGATTTCCACTTGGATAAACTAAATATAACCCCCTCCTATTGAAAATTTTACGAAATATCCTTAACAATGATCTTAGAAAAAAGAATGATAGATAAATAGCCTCATTGAAAACCTTAATAAATATCATTTTGGCTATGGTAGATTGTTTTGTTGTTCGATGCTTTAAAAATTCAGCGCATACATAATAGGTGGAAAAGGAGCTGGGTTTTGCGATTTGATGTTCAAATGTAATATTTTCGTTATTAATAATTAGACCAGCGCCATTCGGTATAGGCAGGGTTTTTCGGAAACTGAAGACACTAATATCCCCAAAAGAGCCTATGGGTTTACCATTAAATTCGCTTAAAAAAGCATGGGCACAATCCTCTATTAGAAAAATTTGCCGTTCTTTGCAGATTCTGCTTATTGCATCAACGGGCTGTGGAAATCCAAGATAATGGGTTATCAAAACTGCTTTTGTTTTATCATCAATAATGGCTTTTAAGTCATCCAAATCAACAGTGAGGTCACTTCTTATCCGATAATATTTTATTTGTATGTCCTGATATTTTATAGGGTCAATTTCCACCCAACAATTATATGAGGGCATCAATAAATTTTGTTTAGATGTGATCCCTAAAGCCTGAACCCCTGCTGCAAGGGCATATCTAGCAGAAAAGAAAAAATGACAGCGAGTATGATTAAAAGGGAAAGTTGAAATATTCCCATAGCTTTTATTACCAATGGCCTGATTTAAAAAAAAAGTGGGTTTGCTACTTATGTACATTGATTTTTTATCTGTTTTTATTGTGGGGTCGTTAATGAGTTTTAAAAGGCTTAAACATATAACTTTTTATTTGACTTAATGTTTTGTGTTTTCGAACAATAGGTAAAAGCTCCGTTTCAAGTAAAGCCAAAAAACGACCCTTTAAGGTTTTATTAAAAATGAGTATTCGTTTCATATCCCTTTTTTGAGAAGCCCATGATTTCTTGTAAGATTCATCTCCCGGTCCAAAATCTATTTCTCTAACATTATCTGTGTCGATGATATCTTTAATCATTTTGGAAAGTAAAATGACTCCTGTACCATATTTTCTGTATTCATCATCGTATGCTGTTTTCAGAAAGAAGCATACTTCATTAAAAACAATACGAAGTTGTGACGCTATAGGAATATTGTTTAAAAAAAGAAAACCGAGACGCAACCATCCTTTTTCTGCTGCTAACTTAGCTAAGTCCCGGTGGAAAGTTGGCCCTATCCCTTCTCTTTTTTTCCAGCTTTTTGTGTAAACTTCATAATAATAATCCATGTATTTATCTATTTCATTATTATTTTTGATAACTCTAAACTCTAATTTGCCTAATTCTTCTAGTTTTTTCTTCCTTCTTCTTAGCTCCTGTCTATTATTCTTGGAACGTTGGTTGAGGTATTCATCGCCAGAAAAATTAATTCCATTTACATACCAGTTCGAATGACAAAATTGTTCAATATTATTATAGTTGCTTTCATTCGTTAGACTTATCAATATAGAAAGATTTTCATCATCCTCGGCAATAGGATTTAAATCAATTACATCCCAGCCATTGAAATTATTAAATAAGTGGTTAAAGATATATGATAAGTATATATTTTTATCTTCATTTCCTAAGTTGGCAAAAATGAAGTTTCGAATTGGAGAATAGACATTACCTATAAGTTCAATTTTCCTGGCATTAATTCCTTTAAATTTTTCCTCCCTGATTAAGAAGGGCGCTATGGTTACAACTTCATCTTCTTTATAAAGCAATAGAATTAACAACTTATTATCTTTTAAAAAATGCTCTAACCATAGGTTAAACCAGTCAAAACATAGAAAAGGCAGATACGAACCCTGTTTATTTGCCAGGTTATCCCATACAGTCCTCAATTCTGTAAATTCAGTTAGATCGGTAATTTCTCTTATGGAATATTTGTCATTTAATGGATGATTTTTGCTGTTCACTGCTCAATACGTCTCCTGCAAAATACTAACGGAACTTTCATCGTTGGCGATAATTTTTCAAATACCCCGATATCTTGTTTTTAGCCGACAATAAATATTGATTCTTTTCAATAACTGGTAAAACTTTCGTCATCAAAAATGCCAGGGATTGGCCTCTAATAGTATTATTAAATACCGTGATACCCTTTCTCTCTCTCCTGTTTGGTGTCCAGTCTTTTTTGTATGGATCGTCACCCCCCATAAAGTCAATTTCATTAACCTTATCATAATCAATTACGTATTTTGAGATTTCTGAGGATAGAATTTTCCCAGGGCTATATTTGCGGTAATTTTCATCATGTAATACATCCAGTATATAAGCATTCTTATGGCATACAATCCATTTTTGCGATGCTATTGGATCATTTTCATAAAAAAGAAAAGCAAGTCTAAGGAATCCTTTCTCAGCAGCTATCTTGGTAAATTCTCTAATAAAGACTTTGTCCTTTTCTGGGGCTTTCCAACTTTTTTTTCGCACTTCATCGTATATATCTAAATAATGGTCTAAGGAATTATCATCTAATTTCATTTGAAATCGCAAGTCCCCCATCTTCACTAATCGTCTTCGGCAATATTGAATATCCTTTTGCAATTTTCTTGGCAAATTCTCAAAATATTTGTCAAACGTATAAGTGATTCCATCCAGATACCAATTACCAGAGCAAAAGCATGTTCTATGTTTCAGAGCACTACGGTAAACAACATGCGTAAACATATCGAAGACATTGTTTTCTTCAGGAATTTTATCAAATTCTATGATATCCCAATCTTTATATACATCACAGAAGTAACAAATTATTTTTGAGATGAAGACTATTTTATCCTCATCGCTTGAGTCACCAAAGATAAAATTTCTAATAGGAGAATAAACATTCCCAATCAATTCAATTTTTATTGTCTTAAAAACACCCTTAAGCACTTCTTTTTTAATAACAAATGGAGCAATAGCTACAACACTATCTGCTTTATAAAGTAGCAATATGAATAATTTGTTATCATTCAGGAAATATTTCAAGCATAGTTCAAACCAATCGAAATTAAGCCAAGGCAAATATGATTCATAGTTTTCTGTAAGACTATTCCATGTATTTTTCAGTTCCCCAAATTCACCTAAATTTCGAACCACTCTGATCGAAAACTCTTCGTCAATCTTGTAAATTTCCGTACCCATTTTTACTAACTCACCGATAAAAGGTAATAATTAATCTTTGACAGTCTCGTAAAAAGTCTTCTCAGCTTGTCATTTCGAGTGAAACGAGAAATCTTTTAAACGTAACCTGTTGAAAAGATAAGATTTCTCCCTATGGTCGAAATGACATATTCGTTGAATTTGACTTTTTACGAAAGCATCA
>NZ_JAUWQB010000056.1 GCF_030611305.1 Desulfobacula sp.
TGAGCAACTTCACTATGGGCTGGCACAAGAAGTTTATGATCAGCGTTGCGTTATTCTTAAAAATGCTTTTGAAAAAAATCCTGCCCGGTTCAGAGGGAAAATACCTCAACCACCGGAATTACCGGAAGCAGCTTGGATTAATAAACCTAAACAGAAAGAAAGCGAAATGATTAGAGCTTAATTTATTATAAATGGTGTCTCATTTCTATTGACACATTCCGATACTGGTTTATTGTTAACAGCTTGAACTATTCTAAGGCTCTTTATGTTGATCTAAGGCCCTTGACATGCTTGATAAAGAAGTTCTTCGCAAGCAATTCGTAATCCGGGTTGTATTTTATCTATATCAGTTTTTCTGGCATTAAAACGTCGGTTGTGTGCTGATAGATCCCCAAGCTTCTTAAAATCCTTTAATCCTCGCAGGGCATTCCTGCTCAATTGAATCCGCTTTTTACTTTCAAGATGGTTCAGTAGGCCAGAGAACATAAAGAAGTTTCCATCCGAACCGGTTATTTCATCAGAAAGCCTTTTTTCCTCATAAGCTTCTATTATCAATGTTTCGAGAAGCCTACGACACATCACGGCGCAACAATCAAACAAGCCGAAATCATAGCTACCATTAAGTTGAAGTAGCACCTTTTGGGTGTATCCCCTTGCATTTTTAAATAAGTCAAGATCCAAAACCGAATCTGATGGTTCAATCGGTATTGTTTGTAAAAATTGTGAGTATTGTTTTGTTAGCTCAGGCATCATTTTCGCTGAGATCTTGAAGCTTTTCCCAGATCCACGAACCACTCTTTTGTCTTTAGAAAAGCCTTTAGATAGTCTGGATGGATTTTGCTTACCAAAACCCACATCTTCAATTTTTTTACAAATAGAGGTGCATGAGAGTTCTGTCTCGTTGTCATTGATCGTAACAAACCACAACAAGCTGATAGCACGCTCAATGCTACTGAGGTTTGATACTCCTATTTTTTGGAGGAATTGTTTCTCTGTCAACGCTCATTACTCCATGGAATTTGGATCTTGTTTGAGACAATAAGCTTTGGCCACATTGATGGCTTTCGATGTTAATGCGGGGTTAAGAACGATATTTCCCTTCTTGATCTGGAGCCATTCACAATTGGTTATTGATCGAGTAGGGTTATTCGCTGAGACTTCAAGTGTTTTAAGAACAGCAGTAGCTTCCTTAAGGGCAGTTTTCCCCAAATTAGCACTATCCTTCCATAAAATAAGAATAGTCGCTGCAATGATAACGTCAGCAATTGCCTTAGTCCCTCTTTTAGGTAGTGCTGTTTTAAGGGCCTCCCAGTAATGTTTATCTAAATGAATATACGGTGGTTCGGCTTTGGGGGAACACGCACTTTGCAGGCACTCAATTGAGATATCTAACTCTTTTGCAAAGCAGGCAATGGTCTCTTCCGGTTGTCCATTATCGGATTGCGAATCTATATCGCTACCACTATTGGTCGTTCCGCCGGAGGTAATAGTTTGTTCAACAAGAGAATTTCCACTGTTTATAGCGACTAAAACATTTTGCCATAGAATCGCATCATCTGATTCTGCAACTACTGTATCATCTGCCATTAGGATGATTTTTAAACTTGCTTTTACAGCCATGATAAACCTCGATATATTTAAATTAGAACAAAGTTGGTGTTATTTTTACAACAAACAATGTGTTTTGTCAAGTTTATTTTGAGTGGATAGGGCAAATTGTAATTAGGCATACGATTGCTTTAAAATTTTTATCCTTATTATAACATATAGATATAAATCTATATTAAGTTTTGGAAATCTATGATTCTATGTGTGATATAGTGAACTTGTAATGTGTGGCTTAAGCAAAATACAGGCTGATATATGAACTCTCGGGCATAAAAATATAATATTTTCAAGAGGGGATATCTATCGATACAAAGGCTTTAGGAATCCCCCCATAGGCCCCTTCCTAATGCTCATACAAAAGGACTTGGGTCATTCTAATACCATCCTATACAACCTGAAAAACCTTGATGGATAGACAAATAAGGGGCTTCAAGCTGACCGGAAAAAGATTAATCCTGGCTGCACATGACGAACTGACCGAGTAACCGCCTATCAACCCTTTGGGATCTTTTGAATCTCACAAACTATACATTATGACACTGAAACGACATGGCCTATTTACAGGGATCTTGGTGCCTCATTCCGCCCAAATGAATAAAAAGGAACATTCTTCTCAAAAAGGATAGACATTTTGAGAAAGGTTTTATCCCTGGCTTAATGACGGAGTTTTTTAGCATTTTAATTGGGCCCAGTAAATCAACAAAAAATTCATTATTATTTCAAATATTTAATCAAGGTTGAGTGAGCTCTACTGGCTATAGGGTTGGGTATCCAGAATTAAAAAAAACCAGGACTATCTCTGTAATCCTTCAGTTTTCCTTTACCTGTTAATGAGGTCCCCTATGATATCCCAGTTCTTGTTTTCGCAGGTAGGGAGATTGAAAAAAAATATTTGTTTTACAAATGGTAGTTATTATATCCTCATACTCGTTCCGCGATCCTCTATGAACGAGCTAATTAAATCATAATTGAAAGTCTGTGCCGAAAGCAGCAGATCCTATTCAGGCTCTATAGCGCTCTTTTTATCCGATAACCGAAAAACTGGAATCCTGATTGATTTCCCGGTTCCGGCTGAAAAAACCAATATTCAATGTATGGTTAATATATTTCATCCTATATTGCAAAGGTGTCTTGTCATGGTCATTGCTGCTTTCGCAGTACTGGATAAGGTCTGACATAAATCCACCTACCACAGGCGCATTCTTGTACTGGTTGCCGCTGGTGCCGATGGCCAGATAAAATCCAGGCAAATCTGACTTGTCATAAATGGGGTACCAGTCATCTGAAACATCATAGAGGTCCACCAGGCCCTGACTCTTGTTTGGAATCGGCAGATCCGGAATCCGCATGGCTTCCCGCATGGCCTGGGTTCTTATCTGGTCTGTAAAATCAGTATTGTAATTATCAGGATCAACATAGTCCAAAGGATCACATTCTGGTTCTTCGCTGCCGATTAAAAAGTGATTGCCGATTTCAGGCCGGGTATAGACACCGAGATCACTGTCAGATGTTATAATCCCCGTTTTCTCCCAGTTTACACCTTCAGGGCTTGGCACATGGGCCACTTCCACTCGCAAGGCACGGGTTTTAATATTCATTTGATCTTCGACACCCGCCATTTGGTTGATGAGGTATGAATGGGGGCCTGCCACATTGACCACCACCGGGGCGTAAATTTTGCTGCCGTCTTTCAGGGCCACACCAACTGCCCTGTTGTCCTTTTTTAAGATATCCACAACTTGAGTATTGAACATAAAATCCGATCCCACATTCCTTGCTGCCATTTCCACATTATGAGTGGAAAGCTTGGGATCACTCACATAGCCTGATTCAGGCACAAAGACAGCTCCGTTGATACTATCACCGGTGGGTTTTCCAAATTCCGGGTCATCCATGAGTTTTTGCGGATGGAAGGATCTTAAGTCCGGCTTGGGGAGATATGGCTTCATTTCTTCCGGTGTCAGTTCCAGATAGCCCACACCAAGGGCATCCAGGGATTTCATGACATTTGTAAGATTATCGTTAATCTTGGATTTAAAGACCATGGCGCCGGTATTTTTATAATAGGCCATGCCGTCAGGGTCGGAAACATTTAAGTACCTTTGCCAGTCCAGCCAGTAATAATACCCTTCCCGGGCAAGAGCCACCCCTTCCGGGGAGGAATAGTACAGCCGGATAATGGCACAGGACCCGGCAGTGGAACCAAATCCCGAACCGCCCAGCTTGTCAATGCTCAGTGTTTTATAGCCTTTCAAAGCCAGTTCATAGGCAATACTGTTTCCGATGATACCGGCACCAATGATGATGGCATCATATTTTTTTGGGTCATTTATTTCTCTCCATCATCCTTTTTTTAATTTGGCAAGAATTTCCTTTTCACCTTCTCTTTTCAATCGGTCAAGCTCTGAAAGGATCTTGTCGCTTAAGGGCTCAGGCTTATGGGTTTCTGAGATCATCCTGACTTCTTCTTTTACCCTGTCTTCCATTGACGGTTTGCCGGCAGCTTTCCAGACATCAATGGTCTGACGATTCATAAGTTTGGCATTCCACAGTTCTTTTTTAAAATGGTCCATGGTATGCTGCTGCACGAGAAAATGACCGCCAGGTCCCACATCTTCTATTATCTGCCTTGCAATGGTTTCCCTGTTTACTGTAATACCTTGTACAAACCGCTTTGTCATACCGATCACTTCGTTGCCCATGACCAGTTGTTCAAGGGAACATGCCATGCCCGCAGCCAGATACCCGACATCATGGATAAGGTTCAAACCGGAAAGGCCCTGGCTCAATATTGAAAAAGCACTTTCAATGCCTGCCTGGGCATCCAGCATTTTGGAATCAGTTGCACCGGCAAGCCCCCAGGTAGGCAGATTAAAGGATTGTGCCACCTCTGCCTGGGCAGCAAGGGCAAGGTTGTTTTCCGGTGCGCCCATTGCCATGAGTGCTGTTTTCATATCAAGGATACCAACATTACCGCTCATGGCAACAGGGCATCCTGTTTTCCGCAGCTGAGCAATGGTGATATGGATAAGTGATTCTGCCGTAATCTGGGTGATAAGCCCTGCCAGTGTAACCGGCCCTGTGGCACCTGCCTGGACGGTTGAACCCGGCAGCTGGGGCATGAACCTATCTGCTGCCACAAAAATACGCTCAACCACTTCATCCGGGAAAAAAAGAGGTGCAATAGCCTCAGGATAGGCGATAATAAAGGGTTTCTGACTTAAATTTTCCTGTCCTCCGGCAATCACGGCCGCCATCTCGTAAACATACTCACAGCCAAGGGCTGTATAACCAATGAAAACAGCCGGCTTTGTGGTGTTGGCAACAAGGGCGGGAAATTCATGGACTTCGGCAGCATCTCCAGGTACATCCTGAGCCGTTCCCATGGGCATAACAAAATCAATGCCATCCAGGTAATCTGCAACTTTTCCACCCAGCTCAATATCCTTGATACTGGTATTCCGGATTTCACCGATAAATGCATCCCGTGTAAAAGGACTGGCAGTGGACGTGCCATAATGGCTTTTCTCCCCTTCCACTTCCATTGCCCGCCTGCCATTCCTGTCATAGATGGTCCAGCCATTGGGGGTTGTGACCAGGCATTCTTTAACAATATGCCTTGGAATTTTGATGTTATTGTCCTTGACCCATGCACCGGCCTGTTTCATCATTTTATGAACTTCTTTGTGCTGGCATTTAAACCCGACTCTTTCAATAATATCAAAAGCGGCCTGTTTTATTTCCCAGATCTGGTCATCGGTAAAAATTTTCATGCCAACGGATCTTGTTTGAATATTCGAAGACTGAATCATTTTTTTTCCTCCAATTTGGTAAAATTCGTTTTCTAAGCCGGTTCAGGAGGAATACCTTTCTCATCCCACCCCATGGCAGTGTAGTACTCCTGTAACATGGTTTCAAAATTTTTCAGGGTTAATCCCTTAGTATGGTTTTTTTTAATAAACATTTCAGGAAGTTTGTCTTCAATATCCCCGTTTTCATGCCGGATATTAAAAAGCTTCTCAAGATTTGCAATTTTTTGTCCTGCGTCAAAAAGGTCTTTTTTTGAAAGGCTTAAATCCGTCAGGCCATTGATGAGTCTTACTTCATTTTCAAGGTTAAAGGATCTTAAAAGAGATAAAACCGGCACCTTGCAAAGACCCAGACAATCAATAATGATATTGGTGGTAACGGCTTTTTTTATCAAAGGCCCTTTTGCGCAAATGGATTTAATGTTAACTGCTTCGTTGGTTCCAAACTCTTTTTTTGCCTCTTCTTTAGTCCAGCTGTATTCAAGGGATGCATATACATTATTATAATCACCACCCCGGCTTGATACAGCATATCCAAGGGCAGTGCCCATAATGGCTGCCGGGTGATAGGCGGTCAGTTCAAGCCCCTTGATATGAGCCGCATGTTTAGATGCACCATTGCCGATGATTTCTGCCGCCTTTCTTGTGCCAAGACTTAAAATTTTACCAAGACCTTTGCCCTCAACCATCTGGTAAATTAATTTTTCCATGGTGGCGGCATTACCCCAGGAAAGGTCGAGATCATCAATCATATGGTCTGGCAGATCACCGGGTAACAATTTTTTTTCAAAAAGATCCATGGCAAAGGCAATAACACTGGCGGCTGAAGTGCTGTCTACTCCCAGACGGGAACACAGATTATCCAGTTTAATGATCTGGGAAAGATCTTCAAGACCACATTTTGGTCCCAGGTTAATAACAGGTTCAAATTCCGGTCGTGTAAATAGCTCATCTTTCTCCAGTCCATCCAGCTTAAGGTCAGCTTTGCACTGGACCGGACATCGAAAGCAGCCACTGGACCGGACAATATTTTTCTCAAGCTGCCTGCAATCTATTTTTTCAATCTGCTTGATCCCGATTTTGCTATAATTCCTGCTGCCCATGATACCAAAGTCATTCACCCATTTAACATATCCGGCACCGCCATATTTTGAAAAAAAATCAAACGCCGTTGAATTTTTTATTTGGGACACATAGGAGTTGACAGCCTTTTTCTGCAAGGGTGTAATAGCATGAAAATGTTTATGGCTTCCCTTGGAAATCACAATGGCTTTAAGATTTTTTGATCCCATAACCGACCCCATTCCCGTTCTACCGGCAGCATGATCCCTTTCGCTTATAATCGCACCAAACCTGACCTTGCTTTCGCCTCCAGGCCCGATGGCGAGGATCTTTAATTTTTTATCATTATGGGATAGTTTAATCATCTCCTGGGTTTCAAAGGTATCATGTCCCCAGAGATGGGATGCATCCTCAAGGCGGGCTCCATTGGAATCAATATAAAGGTAGACAGGTTTTTGCGATTTTCCCGTGATGATGATGGAGGCAATGTTACAGGACCTGAGCCAGGCGCCTGCATACCCGCCAATATTTGAACTTCCCAATATTCCTGTCAAAGGTGAGAGCGCGTTAATATGCAGCCTTGCTGAGGTCGGAGCAGATGACCCTGTAAGAAGGCCGCATGATAGCAGCAGCATGTTCTCAGGGGCCAGAGGATCTGTTCCGGAAGCAAGATGATGATAGAGGTACCAGATATTAAATCCGCGCCCTCCGATATATTCCAATGCAGTTTCAGGGAATGCTGAAACATAGCACTGACTTGAACTCAAATCTACATTGAGCAATTGTCCAAATCGTTTTGCCGAGCCCATCTTCATGTCTCCATTCATCTCCATACTGCATGTTATAATGGCCTGTCTTTTATCTAAATTTAAATTCAATAACAGCCTTTTAAAAGAGGCTTAAAATTAATTTTTATCTTGTATCATGTCAACCGGTTGCCAGCAATAGTTTATCTAATAAATATTACAATTTCTTTTTCAAATATTCTTTATTGAGTAAATTGATATATTAAAAAATATTAATAATATATCAAAAATAAAATTTATTAATATGAAAATCAGTTCCCTTGACCTTTCCTGTGAATCTGATTTTACATTCAAATTTTTCAGCGCAGTACAATTTCAAGGATGATAATACTGGTGGGGTTATCACCGAGATAATACTATCTGAATGCAGATGGACAGATAATCTGCGGTATCCAGATCCCGCAAAAATCTTCCCGGCTTATTATCTTTGAATCAGTCATTTTCCAAGTGCTTTATCAACTCTGGTATAATTTCCAACGCATCTGCCTTAACATAATAATCACAATTGGACATTATAGATGCATTTCCATCCGTATTTATGGCGATTACCATGCCGGAAGTTTTCATGCCGGCAAAATGCTGGACAGATCCTGAGATACCGCAGGCAATATAGACCATGGGGCTTACCTTTTCACCGGTCTGCCCCACCTGCATGGAATAGGGCACCCAGCCTGCATCCACAGCCACCCGGGAAGCCCCGACGGCAGCATTGAGCTTTTCTGCGCATTTTGAAAGAATGGTAAAATTGTCACCGTTTTTCATCCCCCTTCCTCCGGCAATGATCACATCAGCCTCGACAAGGTTGATGTTTGTGCTTTCATCAACTTCGCTTGTTTTAATAACCCTGAAACCTTTGGCAACAAGGTTGCTTTCATCCAATTTCAACTTCACTATCCGGGCCGAAGCTTGGGCCTTCACCGGCTCAACCGCATTGGGTCTTACACCAAACACCAGGACATCTCCGGTTACTTTTATCGTAGCAATGGTTTTGCCTGAATACTGGGATGTCTTGACAAGATTTTGTTCAAGATCAACAGCATAACAGTCCATAACCAAAGAAGCTTCAAGAAAAGCTGCAATCCGCGGCAGAAGGTCTTTGCCCGTTGCAGTTGAAAGACCGAAAACCGCACAAATATTATACGCTTTAATGACATTTATGATGACTTTCGCCCTGACAACCGGATTGGCCTGCTGGTCTTTTGAAAGGCAGACTTCAACGATCTTTGTGATACCAAATAATTCCAGGTCCTCTTTTACACTTGCAGCATCTGCATCCATGACAACCGCAAAAAGTTCCGTATCTTTCGCCCTTGCCAGAGTGATCATACCAAAGTTGGTCTCTTTGATTTTTCCGTTATCCAGTTCTATGATGATACCGATATTTTTCATCATATGACCCTTGCTTCATCTTTAAGGATTCTTAGAATTTTTTTTGCGACTTCACCGGCATCGCCCTTTATCTCTTTCGGCTCCCTTTTTTGTAGCAGGGGCTCAAGCTCAACAATCTTCATACCTGCTTTCGAAGGTTCGATCTTCAGGTCGTAAAAAGCAATTTTTTTAACCGGTTTTTTTTTTGATTTAACCACATCGGGAAAGGTCGGATATCTGGGAGTGTTCAACCCCCTTCCTGCACCGATCACACAGGGCAAAGACAATTCATAGGTATTGGCAGTGCCGCCGGATAGCGCACAGTCAACGACTGCCCTGCCCGCCTCAATATCCAGATTGACCACGTTTGTTGCAACCGGAAGATCCAATAAGGCCCCGATACGAAACATGGTCTGCATTCCTTCGGCATCAATGGATTCCTTGCCCGTAAAAATCAGTCCGGGGTTTCCGTCCTGCTCAATGGCAGCTTTAAGAGCTTGTGCCGTTTCAATGCTGTCGTGATTTTTATCACTTGCGATCAAAAGCCCTCTGTCAGCCCCCATGGCCATGGCAGACCTAAGGGTTTTTTCTGCATCATCCTTTCCAAGGCAGACCGCAACAATTTCAGAATCCGGCAGATTATCTTTAATCCTGACAGCTTCGGTAACCGCATGTTCATCGTAGGGATTTAAAAGAAAGGTTAGATTTTCATCAATACGGTTTTTCTCAACAATGGTAATATTAGCAGCAGAATCAGGAACATGTTTAACACAGATATAGATTTGCATTAGTTATTCACCACAGAAAATTAACCTTTCTTTTTTAAAAAGCTTCTCCTATCCGTTTACGGAAAAGGAACTGTTATAGTTGATTTCCCGTTTTCTTGAGAAAAAACCCACATCTGTTGACCTGTCAGTATGCTTGAACTTGTACTGGAGCGGCTCTTTATCATGATCCAGGCCCTTTTCACAGGCATCAATCAACTCGGCCATCATGCGGCCGACAACCGGCGCATTCTTGTACTGGTTGCCGCTGGTTCCAATGGCCATGTAAAATCCAGGAAGATCAGATTTGTCATAAACAGGAATCCAGTCATCAGAGCAGTCATACAGATCAACAACCCCTTTGGGCTGATTGGGTACCTGAAGAGATGGAATCCGTTTACCAAGCCTGTAACACTGTGCTTTCCACTGTTCATCAGTCAGGACATTGTCTTTTCCATGTCCGCCTTTGCCGGCATAAAACTCATCAGGATCAACCCATTCCTGGGGATCACATTCCGGGTCTTCGCTGCCGATGAGAAATGTATTTCCCACTTCCGGACGTACATAACAGCCAATATCTCCGTCAGACATATGATACCCGTCATTGAGATAATCATATCCTTCAGGTGAAGGACAATACATGACTTCATGTCTTAAGGCCTTGGTTTTAATATTGCAGCCTTCCCATACACCTTCAGCCATCTTGTTGACCATAAATGAATGAGGCCCACCTACATTGACAACAATCCCGGCATCAATCCGAGTGCCGTCTTTCAATGTAATACCGGCTACTTTGCCGTTTTCGCTTCTGATATCAACCACCTCGGCATTGAAAATAAACTCAGCACCCTTGGCTTCGGCAGCTCTCATGATATTATGGGCAGACAGAGCCGGATCATTCACATAACCGCCTTCAGGGCAAAAGATAGCCCCTTCAAGCTCTTTGACTGGGTCATCAAAGAATTTCGGATCTTCAGGACGTCTCACAGGCCAGAATTCATGGAGATCAGCAACAGAAACCATTTCTTTTATCTTGGCAACTGACCATTCTTCGTAATTAACACCCACTTCATCATAATTTTTTTGAACTTTTTTCCAGTCATGTCCCTGGGACTTGATCAGGATTGATCCTGTGTTCATGTATTTGGCAAGGCCTTTTTCATCTGTTACATTGTCCAGGTAATTTTCCCAGTCCAGCCAGTATTTAAAGCCTTCATAGGCCATGGCCACACCGTCAGCAGTAGAATAATGAGCTCTTACAATGGCGCATGATCCGGCGGTAGAGCCTTCTCCGGCATCGGCAAGCTTGTCAACGTTAAGGGTTTTGTACCCCATTTTGGAAAGCTCATAAGCTATGGGGCAACCAATAACGCCGGCACCAATAATAATTGCATCATATTTTTTGTTCATAATTTTTATCTCCTTTTTTATAATTCTTTAATCCAGTTTGTGAACCGGTTTTCTCCGGCAGGTGTAAGTTTGAATTCTTCTCCTGCATGAAGGATGGAATGAATCATATCTCTTCCATATCCTCTTGAGCAGGTCAATACCAATCCCGAGATATCACCCTCTTTACTCAGTGTCACAATCTGACACGGCACATGGGAAAAAGGTCCCTGAAAAAGAAAAGGTGCCTTTCTTTGCGGGTCCATAAAATCAAGTGCTGTCAATTTTTCACAAATTGAAAACACATTTTTCCCGATCAGTGCAACACACATTGTGGATTCTGTAACATCTGTATATCCTGATTCATCCGGCATAACGGCTGTATCGTCGCTATCCAGGTTATACAATGACACCTGGGTGCCGTTCATACGATTGGCAAGAACACCTTTCTCAAGAACACAAATGCCTGGTGTTTCAGGAATTTCAATTCCAAAAGGTTTTTGGGCTGCAAGGTTGGAATCCTGCAGATCAAACCGCGGCCTGTGGCTCAAGTCAACCAGAAATGGCCCGTCACCTTCTTCACTATACTCCATAACCACTTCCCAGTTGTCCCTTGTCTTAGTTTTAACAGGTGTACTTTTAAATACAACCGGGGAAACTCTTTGTATTTCTTTCATAATTTTTCCCTTACATTTTCATCCTTGTTCCTTCAGGATCATAAAACGGCATTTTTACCACTTTCCCGTATATCCGGTCATCCCCGCACTCATCTTCATAAATCTCAAGCCGGGTGCCGATCTTGGAAAGCTCACCCTCAACCAGGGCCATGCCCACTGCCTCGTTTAATGAAAAGCTGTCTCTTGCAGTACAGATATATCCCCTTACTTTTTCATCCACAACCAATGCGCCGTCCCTGGGAGCTCTTGTATTGTTTTCCGTTTTAAATCCCACAAGCTTGAGCCGGGTTTGATCATTTTCTGCCTGACGCAATGCTACTGCACCCACTGTTTTAGCTTCTGTTTTGTTGCGATCCCACAAAAAGCCCAGGCCCAAATCCAAAAGATTTGTTCTCTGTTCAGATTCCTGGCCCAGAATGATATGGCATTTTTCCATACGAAGCACGTTCTGGGCTTCAACACCAAAATTCTTGATATTGAATTCTTTTCCGGCTTCATTGAGCATGAGCCAGACAGCCTTCACATAAGAAGACGGTACATGCAGCTCATAGGAAAGCTCACCCACAAATCCCAGGCGCATTGCTCTGGTCTGAACGGTATCCTGGATTTTAAATTCTTTGTATTCGGAATATCCAAAGGCTTCATTTGAAATGTCAATATCCACAACTTTTTCCAGCACCTTCCTGGCATTGGGGCCGGACAGGTTGATCACACCCAGGGAATCAGTGAGGTTTACCAGGGCAAAAGTCCACCCATCATACCTGGTGTGGTATCTGATCCATTCAACGGTTTGTCCTGCACGACCACTTGAAGTGGTGAAATAATAGTCATTTTCTCCCTGTTTGACGACAACCCCATCATCTATCACGCAGCCGTCATCATTACACATGGCAGAATATTTGACCCGCCCTTGTTTTACCTTGGACATATCTGATACAAACACCCGCTGGAGTGCTTTTAATGCATCGGATCCATGAATCCTGAATTTTCCAAGGGTTGATCCGTCCAGCATTCCCACATTGGATCTGACATTTTCAATCTCTTTTTTACAGGTTAGATCATTTGAAAAATAACGTGCCCGCTGCCAGACGCCAAGATTTCTGAAAATTCCACCGTCTTTTCTCTGCATTTCATCCATGGGCGTTATTTTAAACATCTTGTGATTGACCCCGGCATAGGTAGAAATCAGTGTGGGAACAAGGGGCGGTCTGACATTGGTGGGCCTGATGGAAACATCGGGCAAAGTCTGATATTTAGCCACATACAAAGGCAGGTTATGACCGGGGATACCGCCCTGGCCAGGTCCTAATCCCGTGGCTGTAAACCGCTTGATCAGTTCGGGCACATCAAAGCCTTTTTCAATGGCCTGTTTGATATTTTTAATGGTTGCATCTTCATCAAAACAGATAAAACTCTTACGGCCTTTCACAGGTGCTGTTACAAGCTTTGTTCCCCGGACAGGTCCGGGAAGGTTTTCCAGAGCTTTTCTGGCTTCCCCGATTTCCTGGATGGAACAATTTTCACAGTCAAAGGCAGCCTGCAGTCCGGCAAGCGTTCCAGATGCTTCTACGGATAAAGGATCGTTTAAGCCCAGGACACGACCGGCAGCATGCATTTTTTCCGGCATCTGGTCCGGAAGGAAACAACCCGTATGGTTATCATACTTGAGCGTTCCCTGGGCCACTGTAATATGACCGGTAACCGGTGTGATACCCGCTGATGCCACAACAAGGTCGCAGTCAAAACTTTTTGAGACCAGACCGTCAACACTTGCAAGGCTGATTTTATTTACAAGTTTGCTGCCATGGGCTTTTGTTGCCACCCACCCTTTGAGAAGGGGTATTTTTTTATCTTCTATCTTTTTTAAAAGCTCAGGATCATGTCCATCTTCCCTGATATCTGCAACACAGGAAATGGCAAGCCCCAGATCATGAAGTTCCAATGCCGCTTCAAGCCCCAGATCATGACCAATGCTGAAAACCGCCTTTTTACCGGGCAGAAGCCCATATGTTTTTGCAAGTCGTAAGGCGCATGCGATCTGCATGACACCCGGTCTTTCATTGTTGTCAAAAATCAAAGGCCTTTCAATACATCCGGCTGCAGCAACAACACTTTTGGCTCTTATTTCAATATATCGTTGATCAAAAACATCTTCTTTTTTCCCGATCTGGAACCCGGTGACAAGATTGTTGTTATAGGTTCCCACAGCAGATGTAGACGTAAACGAGCGAATGTTCTCATGTGCAGCCACCTCGTTTGCAAGGAATAGAGCCCTTTCATGGAGGGCCTGACGATCTTTGTACTGCCCTGACCTGTATTCGAAAAATCCTCCCAGCCAGGGCCGGGATTCCATAAGGATGACCCGCAGACCTTTTTGGGCAGATGAAAGAGCTGCCATCATTCCGGCAGGACCGCCACCGATGACACAAACATCCGTGTTCAAAAAGACCTCATCAAATTTGCCGGGCATTTCATAATCAGGACTGATTTTGCCAAGCCCTGCAGCCTTTCTGATCTGCTTCATGGCTATGGGCCAGATTTTTGCAGGCTTATGCATCACGTTATAGTAAAATCCTGCCGGCATCAACCAGTCCAGTTTATCCAGAAAAGACATGTAATCATTTTCAGCAGAACCTTTGACATTCTGCTCTTTTATGACCATACCGTCTTCAAGCAGCGTGTTTTCGCACCTGACATTTGGGATACCGTCTACTTCCATACAGGTATTGCTGCATTCACCGTCAAGGCTGTAAAGCCCTCTGGGCCTGTGATATTTGAGGCTTCTGGCGAATATCCTGATCCCGTTTGCATATAAAGCCGTTGCAACGGTATCGCCCTTTACCCCATAATGTTTTTTCCCTTTATATATAAAGGCAATTTTCTGAGTCGTATCTACTTTCAATGTAGGCAGATGATTAAACCTGTTCATCATTTTTGCCCTCCTGATTTGTTGCCTTCTGGTCTTCCTGTTCAAGGTTCGTGGTTGTATCCCGGTAAATGGGAAACCATGACCCGCATCCATCTTTATGAAACCACCATTCCTGCTGGACCCCTGCAACACATTTGTTCATGTGCACATAATCGCACCAGGCTTCCGGGGTCAGATCTTTCTCTTCAGGTCTTGGGCCTTTTTCCTCTCCACCAAACTTGAATTCATATCCGTTTCTTTTCCCGCAAATTGGACATGTGATTGTTAATGCCATTTTCTTTTCTCCTTATGTCTAATTGCCGGCTAATTATCTGGGCTGTAATTCACAAGTGCAGCGGTTTCACCCATGAGCTTGTGCTCTTGATACCGACTCAGAGCAAAAGGTTTCAACATGTCAGGGCAGTTGTCTGTTGCCATGTATTCGGCCATATATTTACCAACGGCAGAGCAGGATTTAAATCCAAAATAGCCCCATCCACAATCCATGAAAAATCCTTCAACATGGTTGTTGCCTTCCATGATAGGTGCCATGTCAGGTGTCATATCAGCAAGCCCTCCCCAGATTCTCATGAACCTGACTCCTCTTAAACAGGGAAGAAATTCGGAAAGTGCCTCAGCTTGATGTTTGATATAGTGGGCTGTATTCAAAGTTGTATAGTTAGGCCATGGATCCATGTGAGCACCTGTGGCTATTTCACCTTTCAAAGTCTGGTTGGCATAGCAGTGATAGGCACCCGAGGAAACCACATGATCAAGAACCGGTTTCAGGGGCTGGGTCACCATGGCCTGAATTGTCAAAACGCTAATGGGAAGCTTGATTCCAAGCATGTCATAAATCAGGGCAGCAGAATAGCCTCCGGCTGAAATCAATACCTGTTTGGTATTTATGACTCCCTGGCTGGTTGTTACAGATGTTACCTTACCGTTTTTTGTGCCGATTCCCAAAGCTTCGGTCTGCTGGTGAATCTCAACACCTTTTTGGGCAGCACCTCTTGCAAGTCCCCAGACCACGGCATCATGGCGAACAACACCACCCGGCGGATGGAACATGGCGCCATGAATTGGAAATGTAATATCTTCTGAGATATTCAGGGCCGGAACCAGCTCTTTTGCTTCTTTTGCATCAATAAGATGACTTTCTACTCCATGAAACTGAGCTGTGGCAATTGTCATGCGGGCAGCCTTCATGGCAGCTTCACTGTGCATGAGGTTTAAATTCCCGCAATTGTTAAACATTAAATTGTAATCCAGGTCCTTTGTCAGAACCGGCCAGAGATCAAGGGCTTCCTTATAAAGGGGAACATTATACTGTGTCCGCTGATTAGCGCGGACAATAGCAGTATTTCTGCCGGCACCGCCAAATCCGATATAGTTTTTCTCTATAATCGCGATATCGGTGATGCCATGTTCCTTTGCAAGAAAATAAGCCGTTGCCAGGCTGTGAAGCCCTCCTCCGATGATAACCACATCATAACTTGATTTAAGCTTGGTCTTTTTTCCCCACATGGGTTTTTTTTTCAAAAACATTGGCCTTCTCTTAAAATTTAGGATTTATATTATTTTGCTCCCTATCATCGCAAATACAATACGAAAGAATTCGTGTCAAGTATTTTGTTTAAAAATGATAGTTTTTCTTTCATAACCACTTGACAAGTTTTTAATCTTGTTATAAATTTTTCTTAAATTTAGAGACTTACAATAAAAAAAATGACTCATTTACTTTGACAATATATCATAGAAAAGACAATATATTATGAATGATTCTTCAACACACCCTGTAATAAACGATATTTCAAACAAACTGGATTCTCTGACCCCCAAGGCCCAAACCCTTGGAACTTATATTATGCAAAATCCTTCCAAGGCGGTCTTCATGACCACAAAAGAACTGGCAGAAACCTGTCAGATCAGTGAGGCCACAGTAGTCCGCTTTGTCAGCACCCTTGGATTCAAAGGATATTCAGATTTCCAGGAAGCATTAAAAGATTTTGTCAACACAGGCCTTTCTCTTCCTGAAAGAGCTGCCATCAAAGGCATTAAGGAGCCAGGGACAGACAGACTTCATATGGGTATCCTGGAAGAACTGAACAACCTGAAATATTTGTATGAAAATATTAATATTGATACCATGAACCAATTTGTTGACCACCTGGATAAAAGCCATACCGTTTATGTGGTCGGCTCAAGACTGTCCTATACATTTGCTTATTATCTGGGCTGGTCTTTGACAAAGATCAGAAAAGGGGTTCATATCATGAAAGGCAGTGACAGCACATCCATGGATATGCTCACCAATGCCCATTCCAACTGCCTGGTAATTCTTATGGCCACCACCCGGTATCCCAATGAACTGATCAAGTTGAGCAAAATGATCCGCCGCAGTGGCCACACCTTATTAACCATGACAGACAGCAGCATCTGCCCGGTAATCCAGTTTGCGGACCTGTCCCTTGTGGTTCCGGCAAGGTCCATCCCGTTCATCGGCAATGTATCAGGCGTGCTGGCAGTGATCCAGTATATTGTTCAGGAACTGGCCAATAAAAAAGGAGAGGAACTGACCCGGTATCAAAACCAACTGGAACAGGTTTATCTGGAAAACGATATCCTGTTTAACCTTGAACCCAAATAATTAAGAAAAGAGAGGAAAATATGCTACAAACCCAGGACGAGCTGCTCAATGTACTCACTCAGATCGGCGTTGAATACACAAACCATGAACACCCGGCAGTCTATACGGTTGAAGAAGCCGACCTGCACCATGAAGGAATAGACGGAGTCCATAGTAAAAACTTGTTTTTTAAAGACAAAAAGAAAAACCTGTTTTTGGTAGTCACCCTTTCTGACAAGTCCATTAAAATCAAGGAAGTGGCCAAAAAAATCGGTGCCAAAAGTCCGTCCTTTGGCAAGCCTGATCTTTTGGCTGAGGTTTTAGGTGTCATCCCGGGTGCAGTGACCCCCTTTGCCGTTATCAATGATAAAAATCATGCTGTCAAAGTGATCCTGGATGAAGAAATGATGGAAAATGAACTTCTCAATTTCCATCCCATGGAAAATACCGCGACCACCACCATCTCTTCTAAAGACCTGGTAAAATTTATGGAATACTGCAACCAGGAGGTTGAAATCATCAGATTATAACAAACAAATGGAAAGACAATAGCGGAGGACAGCATGTTTAAATTTTTTTCCAAACACGAAAACAGGGTAGAAGAGTTGATATACAAGTATCTTGAGAATTTTCAATTAATATGTGAAAATTTTGAAAAGGCGGTCTTTTCATGTATTAGAGAACCCCTTTGTGAGGAATTTAATTTTCTCAAAGAACAGACCGATAAATACGAATCCAAAGCTGATGATATTATTGATGAGATAAACAACCTTATGTATGGCAAGGTATTAATACCTGACTCAAGGGAAGATATCATGAAACTTCTTCATGCCTTGGATAAAATTCCCGGCTACCTCGAAATTGTACTTTTCATGATTAAATACCAGAAGCTTGTCATCCCTGAAAAGTTTTTTAAAGATATTCAGGAACTTATTAAAATCAGTCTGGAGGCGTGTGAAACTCTTTCAAAACAGGTGATCGGGTTTATCAAAAAGGAAACGGGCACGCGCACTTTTATGAATACCATTGATAAACACGAAAGCCATTGTGACTACATTGAAAAAAGGCTGATACAAAAAACGTTCACTTCAAATATTGACCCTTTTGTTAAACTCCAGCTCAAAGAGTTGATTATTTGTATGGGCGATATATCTGACCAGGCAGATCGAGTATCAAAAATGGTTAATATTTTCAGCATGAAGAGGATGGTTTAATGTATTCCCTTTTTGGTGGTATATTTTTAGGGTGGTCTCTGGGAGCCAATGATGCATCAAATATTTTCGGGACTGCGGTTTCATCCAGAATGATTAAATTTTGGACAGCGGCTTTTCTTGCATCAATCTTTGTAATTTTAGGCGCACTGATATCGGGCCAGGCAGGGATAGAGACCTTAAAAGGCTTAACTTCTTTTGATATTTCCCAGGCAGTTATATCTTCTATTGCAGCAGCGCTAACGGTTAGTGCCATGACTTTTTTAGGATTGCCCGTATCCACATCCCAGGCTGTTGTAGGAGCGATTATCGGCATCGGTATCATCAACAGCCAATTGCACCTTGCAGGCCTTGGCAAAATATTTATCTGCTGGTTTACAACACCTGTCGGCGGGGCATTAATCACAATAATTTTGTACAAGTTACTGGCATTTGTTTATAATCATTTAAAAATCAGTCTGTTTCGCTCGGATCAATTATTGAGAATCTGTCTTGTTATTTCTGGATCATATGGTGCATATGCCCTTGGCGCCAATAATGTGGCCAACGTAGCTGCTGTTTTCGTGGGTGCCGGAACCCTAAGTATCTCTGGAGCAGCGCTTATCGGAGGCCTCAGCATTGCCTTTGGAATTCTTACATTCTCAAAACCGGTAATGGAAACCATAGGGAAAAAACTTGTATCACTTGATCCTTTTTCAGCGCTTATGGTCTCAATGGCCGTTGGTATCACAATCCATATTTATACGCTTATTGGTGTGCCGGTATCAAGTTCTCAGGCAGTAGTAGGGAGCGTTTTAGGTATTGGAATAATAAAAGGCGCCAGCACGGTCAGTATTCATACTTTAAAAAACATCCTTCTCGCCTGGTTTCTCACGCCTGTTATTGCCTGTCTTATCGCTATTCTCATTACTTTTGGATCTTATCTGGAATATACAGGATGATAATAAATGATTTCAGTTGAAAAAAATTGTTGTTGAAAATAAAACAGCCGGTTTCAAATTAAAGTGAAACCGGCTGAAAATTATGAATGGATTATTTGATCAGAAATATCCTTATTCACCAAGATAGGCTTCCCTGATCTTTGGATTGCTCAACAGGACATCTGCCTCATCTTCAAGGGTAATTTCGCCTGTTTCAACGACATAACCCCTTGATGCTGCATGGAGTGCAAGATTAGCATTCTGCTCAACCAAGAGGATGGTGACACCTTCTTCCTTGTTGATTTGGGCAATGATATCAAAAATTTGCTGAACAATGATGGGCGCAAGCCCCAGGGACGGTTCATCCAGCAAGAGAACCTTTGGTTTTGTCATGAGCGCCCTTGCAATGGCCAGCATCTGCTGTTCTCCGCCGGACAGGGTTCCGCCCTGCTGTTTTTTCCTTTCTCCCAGAATGGGAAACATCTCATAGGAATGCTGGATATCTTTCATAATCTGGTCGATATCATCCCTGTGAAAGGCTCCCAGTCGCAGGTTTTCCATAACTGTGAGTCTAGGGAAAATCCGTCTTCCTTCCGGTACCTGGCAAAGTCCCATGGTGGGAAGCTTTTCTGCCGAAACTTTGTTGATCAATTGGCCAGCATAGTAAATTTCACCTTTTTCAGCTTTGATAATACCGCAGATGGTCATGAGTGTTGTTGATTTTCCAGCGCCATTGGCCCCTATGATAGCCACGATTTCTCCGGGCATAACCTTAAGGGATATACCTTTCAGAGCTTTGATGGACCCGTATCCCGAGTGAACATCTTTTAATTCAAGAATCGGTTGTATACTCATCTGTCCTTTAGCCCTCCTTTTCTTCAGATCGGGTTCCCACGCGCTTGGCTGGTATCAGACCGGCCGGCCTGAAGAGCATCATGATAACCATGGTAGCGCCAAAAATCAGCATACGATAGGATTCAAATTGGCGAAAAACCTCGGGCAAAGCGATCAAGGCTGCAACACCCAGGATAATCCCGGGGATGGAACCCATCCCGCCCAGAACCACCATGCACAACACCATGGCTGACTCAAGAAAAGTAAAACTTTCCGGGCTGACAAATCTCATCCTTGCAGCAAAAAAAGCTCCGGCAAGTCCTGCAAATATTGCACCTATGGCATAGGCCAGAAGTTTATAAATAAAAGTATTAACCCCCATGAGTTCGGCTGCGGTCTCATCTTCCCGGATGGATTCCCAGGCACGTCCCACCCTTGAAAAATTCAGCCGATGAACGCATATGGCCGCCACAATGGCCAGGCCCAATGCAAAATAGTAAAAGAGCTGGAGTTTTTTCATCCAGAAATGCTCAAAAGTAAATCCGTTTTCAAATACCGGCAGAAAAATACCGATGGATTTGATCCCGAGGATTCCGTTGGGACCGTTGGTCAGCTCCATCCAGTTGTTGAGGATGATGCGGATGATTTCCCCGAATCCCAGGGTAACAATGGCCAGATAATCCCCTCTCATGCGAAGGGTGGGATATCCCACAATACAGCCGGCAATGCATGCAGTTAAGGCTGACAGGGGCAGGCAGACCCAGAAACCCAGACCGTAAACAGTATTCAAAATGGCATAGGTATAGGCGCCTACACCGTAAAATGCAATATAACCCAGATCCAGCATACCGGCCAGACCCACCACCACGTTAAGGCCAAGACCCAGGCAGATATAAAGCAGCACACTGATGGCCACATCAGTGCCGTATCGGTCTGCAAACTGGGGATAAATCAATGCAACTATCAAGCCTGCAGCAAGCCAGATCCAGGTGGGAAGGGCAGTGGAAGTGGTCTTGATATTACCCGCAGCCCGGGATACCGGGTCTGCAACAAATTTCAAAGAACCGCTGCCCTTGATCACATAGATCATAAGACAGACAAACGAGCCTGCCAGTATATAAGTCCAGACTGTAAATGTCGTCTGAAATGTCATGGTCCCGTCGGAATGAATGCCCAGCAGGGGCCAAAGCAGCCCTAGAAGCCATAACATGCCGATTGTATATTGTTTCCAAACTTTTTTAAACTCTTGTATCATCGATATTCTCGCCCATAATTCCATTTGGTTTAAAATAGAGAACGCCAATCAATATAATAAATGCAAACACATCCTTGTACTCGCCTGAGATATAGCCGGCACCGAATATTTCCACCATTCCGATGATCAGGCCGCCCAGCATGGCACCGGTAATATTACCGATTCCTCCCAGCACGGCTGCTGCAAAGGCCTTGATACCGGGAACAAATCCCATGTCATACCGGACCGATCCGTAGTAAAGGCCGTACATAATGCCGGCAGCACAGGCAAGCCCCGCACCAATGGCAAAAGTCAGTGAGATAATCCGGTTGCTGCCGATGGCCACAAGGGCTGACATGGTCTTGTCTTGGGCCGTAGCCCGCATGGCCATACCGATCTTGGTCTTGAATACCAGGAGGTTGAGCCCCACCAGCAGGCAGGCAGTCAAGGATACAATCATAATTTGAAGATAGGAAATAGTTACCATGCCGAAATCAAATCTTCCCTGGAACAACTCACTGGGATAAATCTTGTCATACACTCCCTGGGTGAGCATCAACCCATTGGAAAGAAAAATAGACATGCCCAGGGCAGATAAAAGCGCAGCCAGCCTGGACTCTTTTCGCAAGGGTTTATATGCGATTTTTTCAACCCCGACAGCCAGATAGGCGCAATAGGCCATGGCCATTGCAAAAGATGCCGTCAGGCAGATCACCGGGTGGGTTTCCATGTATCCGATACCGGAAAAATACCCCAGGGCAATGGCCCCCACATATCCGCCGGCAGCAAAAAATTCGCCATGTGCAAAGTTGATGAGCTGAATCACACCGTATACCATGGTATACCCCAGTGCGATCAATGCATACATCCCGCCAAGAGTTATACCGTTAATCAACTGCTGAATAAAATATTCCATTATATTTAATTTTCTTAACTTTATTTCCTGAAGTAAGCAAAAAGATGCGGCTGCTTTTTAAAATGCAAGCCGCATCACACTTTTCACAATCTTACTTGATCAGACCGGTTGCAGGTTCCCAATAAGGAACAAACTTATCGCCAACAACTTTAAAGGCAATATAGGAAGATCCAGAATCTCCTTTAGGTCCGAATTTAATATGTTTTGCAACACCCTGGTAATCCAGTTTCATGAGTTCAGCCTTAATTTTAGCAGGTTCTGTGGAACCGGCAGCCTTAATGGCTTTTAAAAGAGCTGTGGCCGAATCATAGGCATAGGTCGCATAGGCAGCAATCTTACCATATTTAGGCACATATCTTTCTTCAAAGGCCTTGTATTGAGGTGTATTGGGATCGGTAAATCCATAGGTCAGGTAAACACCTTCTGATGCAGCTTTTGCAACCTCCATGTATTTGGGCTGGAATACGGCATCCTGGGTAACGATCTGGGAGTCCATACCCAGACGTTTGGCCTGGAGTGTCATCATGGCAGCAGGAGAGTATCCCTGGAGAGACATGTAGAAAACATCGGCATTTTTCTGTTTTGCCATAGTTAAAATCGCAGAAAAGTCTTTGTCACCCTGGTTAACATGCTCATGACCCAGAATTTTAATGCCCAGTTTTTTACTGGCTTCACGGACACCGTCTGCAAGACCCTGGGAATAGGTGGTTTTGTCATCTACTATAAACATGGTTTTGGCACCCAGGGCTTCTTTGATAAATTTAGCAGCTGCAGGGGCCTGGTCATCATCCCTTCCGCACATCCTGAACATATATTCAAGTCCACGATCCGTAACATCCTGATGGGTGGAAGCCGGGGTAATCATGGGAATACTTTCTTCATCCAGCACCTCGGACGATGGAATAGTTGAAGAAGAACAATAGGCGCCCACCACACCGACAACACCAAGGTTGATCAACTTGTTGGCTGCAGCAACGGCCTGTCTTGGATCACAGGCTGTATCCTGGGGAAAAAATTCAATTTTGTCATATCCCGGGATTCCACCTGCTTCTTCAAATACTTTTATAGCAGTCCAAACACCATTTTTAATATCTGTTCCATCCGATGCATAGGGGCCTGTTAAAGGACTCATGGATCCGATTTTCAAAGTTTTTGCAGAAACTGCGCTAAACAGAAACGGAACCAGAATAAGGCTCATAACCATCATTGATAAAACTCTTTTTTTCATTTTTTCCTCCTAAAAATTATTGGTTGGCAGGCTGACCAAGATAAGCTTCAATCACCTTCGGGTTATTCTGGATTTCATGAGAATCACCTTCAGCAATCTTAACACCATGATCAACACATACAATATGATCACACACTCCCATCACAACTTTCATGTCATGCTCCACAAGGAGAACGTCAATACCAAGTTCTGATATGCGTGTAATGTCTTTCATTAACTCTGAGGATTCAGAGGGGTTCATTCCGGCAGCAGGTTCATCCAGCAGCAGCACCTTGGGTTCCGAGGCAATGGCCCTGGCAATTTCAAGTCGGCGCTGCAGG
>NZ_JAUWQB010000107.1 GCF_030611305.1 Desulfobacula sp.
CCTTATTCAAAATTCGACGTTGGACGTTCGATGTTCGATGTTCGATGTTCATAGTCTTTTAGCTTGATAGCCACGTTATATTGGATTGTAATCTGCAGCAATTGCGATGCTTTTAGACCCCTTCGAGGGGTCTTCATCAAACCACGTCCTATGGGCGTGGTAGGTGATTGTTCCATCTTGTGCCCGTCAAATTACTACAAGATGGAGGTGTGACATGGGAATGATCTAAAAACGTGGAAATACCTGGTGGATCAAGTATTACCGCAACGGCAAATGTTTTAGAGAGAGTTCTGGGACCACCAAGAAAATGGTCGCCAAGAAACTCATGGACCGAAGGGAAGGTGAAATAGCGCAGGGAAAGGTGCCGAGCGTTCTCTTTGAGAAGGTAAGCTTTGATGAACTTGCCGAGGAGTTCATCATGGATTACCGGATTAACAACAAAAAATCGCTGGACCGCGCAGAGTTGAGCGTGGAGCACCTACGGACTGAGTTTGGAGGAATGAGGTTACCTGACATCACCACTCCCCATATCCAGCGTTACGTTTCCGAATTGTGAGCGATGCCGATTTGAGGCTTGCGGCTCAGCGTCAGCACGCCTACCTGGAATCGCAGTTGGGCACAAATTCGGGCACAATCGCCGATTTTGACGCAAAAAAAGGGCAACCCAATGTGAGCTAACCCCTTGATATTACTGGTACGCCTGGCAGGATTCGAACCTGCGACCTACGGATTAGAAGTCCGTTGCTCTATCCAGCTGAGCTACAGGCGCAAACAAAAAAAATTTTTATCAAATTTAACCCCATTTGTCCATAGAAAACTATGTGATTATTTTTTTGTACAAAATATATTGCTTTTCTCAATACCATGATAATGGTATACTTAACTTTTATCAAAACTATCTTAAGGTATATTTAATGGCAAAAAAAGCCCGTCAGAATAATCAAAACAAAAAGCGCCTGACCAAAAAAGATTTTCTGATTCCTGTACAAAAGGCAAAAAATTCAAGTTCAAAAGCACTTGTAAAATCAGACCCCATTCAAAGTTACCTTAATGAAATAAGCAGGTACAAGCTGCTCACAAGAGAACAGGAAATTGAGCTTGGAAAACGAATCCAGGAAGAAGGAGACCAGGAAGCTGCCTATATCATGACCACCTCAAATCTGCGTCTGGTGGTTAAAATTGCCCTTGAATTCCATAGAATCTGGATCCAGAATCTTCAGGATTTGATCCAGGAAGGCAATATAGGGCTTGTGCGGGCAGTCAAAAAATTCGACCCGTATAAAAATGTTAAGTTCTCATATTATGCATCATTCTGGATAAAAGCCTATATTCTTAAATTTATCATGGATAATTGGCGAATGGTAAAGATTGGAACAACCCAGGGGCAGCGCAAGCTGTTTTTCAGGCTGAAAAAAGAAAAGCGGCGACTGATTGAACAGGGATTTGATCCAAAACCAAAACTGCTGTCGGAACGGCTCGGTGTATCTGAAAAAGAAGTGGTTGATATGGATCAGAGATTAGCCAACTGGGACTTAAGTCTTGATGAACCGTTAAAGAGCGACTCAAATACTGAAAGAATTGAATTTATAAATGTTGAATCTGATTCGTCTGAAGATCGGGTGGCCAAAAAAGAAATTGAAGACATCCTGCATAAAAAAGTTAATGAGTTTAAAAAAACCCTTAATGAAAGAGAGCTGGATATCTTTAACAGGAGAATTTTCTCTGACAGTCCTGAAACACTTCAGCAAATAGGAGAAGTATACTCAATATCACGCGAACGAGTAAGGCAAATCGAAAATAATATTTTAAAGAAAATGAAAGCCTATTTTAAAAAAGACATGCCTGATTTTGACATGTACGATCACAGCCAGTAAATTGCAATTTGTTTTTATAATAAGGTAATGCGAATTATGAAAAAAAGTTTTGTTTATATTCTTCTCATTTTTATCTTAATTTTTTTTTTCGCCGGCTCCGGCTGCACACAACTTAAACAAAGCAAAAAACCTTCTGAATCTCGAATAGTTCAAAAACAAGAAATTGAGGAAGACAATAATCTTTCTGCAAATTATTACTATCTTGAATCGCGGATTCATATCAACCACAAAGACTACAAAAAAGCTATTGACTCTCTGAAAAAGGCAATGGCTAAAGACCCGGATTCATTCGTAATAACCCGTGACTTGAGCTGGTTATACTTAAGGCAAAACAACGACGAAAAAGCTTTGGAGCTTGCAGAGAAACTGGTTCGGCAAAATCCTGATAATGTGGACGGACTGCTTCTTTTCATCCAACTTAAAAAAGATACCATGGATAAAAAAGACCTGGTCGAAATTTTGAACAGGGTTCTAATGCTTGACCCAAAAAACAAGGAAACATTTCTTCGTCTTGCCAAAATATATATGGAGGAAAATAACAACCCGGAGGCTCTGGTATTATTAAAAAAAATGGTTGAGCAGTTCCCTGACTATTATGTTGCCTGGTTTTATCTGGGCGAGGTTTATTTGGCTGAAAAACTATATGAACTTGCAAAAATCCAATTTTTGAAGACACTTGAGCTTGAGCCGGATCTTGTGGAGTCACGGTTTCAATTGATAAAAATTCTCAACATTCAAAACACCCCGGGAAACAACCCAGAGATATTAAAGATCTATGAAGAAATATTTGAAATCGAACCGAACAATTACCGGGCACAATTAGGGAGAGCTCTGCATTATTATAAAACCAATATAAAAGTAAAAGCAGCAAACCTGTTTATGGAGCTTGGCCGGGACACTGAAAACGATTCCAGACTCATCATGGTTGCCGTGGATGAATATATTTCCGACAAAAAATATGAGGATGCTGTAATTGTTTTTTCCCAAATGCTTAAAGGCAATCCTGAAAATTCAACCCTGAACTTTTTCACGGGAATGGCCTATGAAGCGATTGAGGATTTCGAAAAAGCCGTCTCTTACTATTTGAAAATCAAACCCGCCCATTCTCAATATAAGAAAACCGTCCTGAATATTGCCTTTCTCTATAAAAAACTCGGAGAGCTGCCGACCGCCATAAATTACCTTGAAAACGAGCATAAAACCCTTCCAAAAGATATCGATATTATTATTTATCTTGCCTCATTTTATGAAAAAGATAAAAACTATAAAAAAGCAATCGGCCTCTTAAAAAAAGGGCTGGAAGACTCTCCTGAAAACACATCATTGCTGTTCAGGCTGGGCGCAGTGCAGGATAAGGCAGGCTTTAAAGAAGAAAGCATCAGCGCCATGAAAAAGATTATTGAAATTGATCCAAAGGATGCCAGTGCCTTGAACTACCTGGGGTATACCTATGCAGACCTTGGGATAAAACTGGATGAGGCGCTTTTACTTATCAAAAGAGCATACGAGATTAAACCGGATGACGGATATATTACCGACAGCCTGGGCTGGGTCTATTACAAGAAAGGGGAGTATGAAAAGGCTGTGGAATATCTTGAAAAAGCAGCCGAATTAACCTCTTTTGAGACCATCATATCAGATCACCTTGGTGATGCCTATCAAAAGACAAATCAACTTAAAAAGGCTATGAATGCCTATAAAAAGGCGTTATCCAATGCCAAAGATGAGGATAAGGAAAAAGTTGTCGAGCTTAAGAAAAAAATTAGCGCTGTACAGAAAAAAATAAATGACTAACCAAAACTTATTATTCAGGTTAATTTATATTGCCGTCTTTATTTTGATTAGCTCGGGTTGTGCATCGCTCAGGCCTGATACCAATCCTTTACTTGACAAGAAAGCCTTTCTTCTTTCCAACCAGGCAAGGTCAATTAATCAACACATTACCGCAAGCAAGGGAACAGGCTGGGCAAGGCTTGAAACAACAACAAAGACGGTTAAATTCAGAATTGCCTGGGCTGTAGTCTTTCCCAATAAAATCAGGATCACATTCCTTTTATCCGGTCACCCCGTAGAAACCATTATTGCAACAGGAGAAAAAATCACCTTTTTTTCACATACAGGAGAACATTCCAAGTACTCGTATAATTCAAAAGACCCGGACATGAAAGACTATATCCTTGTTCCAGTCAAAATGTCTGAAATGATATTGGTTTTATTGGGGCGGTTACCCGTAAAAAACTTTGACGACGCCTATTTTTCGCCGTCGGATTCATCCTTATCCACCATTACTTTAAGGCAGAATTGGAAAGGGTTGACACAGTATGTACATTTTAATGACAAGGGAAAAATTGAAGGCCTTAAGACGACGGACTTATCAGGAAACCTTTTGTATGAGATGACAATCACAAAATATAAAGATAATGATTTTGGTACTATTCCTGTAAGAATAGAAATCAAAGATAGTGATAACAGGAAGATGACACTTGAGATCACAAATTTCCTGCCGAATCCCCCCATAAAAGAGTCTGTATTTCAGTTGACAGACTCAAGATAATGATCATTATTTAGGTGATTTACAAACAATTTTTCTCAAAGGAGATGTTATAAAATGATTCATGATAGTGTAGATAATGCAAAACAAGGAGGCACTTGCCCATCACAGGGAGGTGGCCAGGATATGGCTGCCAAACAAAAACAGGAAGATGCGGCAATCAAAGCCTCTCTTGCAAAAATAAAACATAAGATTTTTGTCTTAAGCGGTAAGGGCGGTGTCGGTAAAAGTAGTGTATCTGCTAATCTTGCAGCCAGTCTTTCTCAAAAAGGGTATAAAACAGGCCTGATGGATGTTGATGTCCACGGTCCGTCCATTGCCCATATGTTGGGACTGACCGAACTTCTGGAGATTTCTGAAAACCAGCTTCTGCTTCCCAAGCAGATCAATGGGAACCTTAAGGTCGTTTCTGTCCAGGCATTGATGCAGGACAAAGACCAGGCCATCATTTGGCGAGGTCCTGCCAAAACAGGAATGATCAAACAGTTTGTCAGCTCTGTGGACTGGGGAGAGCTTGATTTTCTGATTATTGATGCGCCTCCGGGAACCGGTGACGAACCCTTAACCGTTGTGCAAACCATCCCGGAAGCTTTGGGCGTTATTGTTACAACGCCCCAGGAAGTGGCATTGGCAGATATCAGAAAATCTATTTCTTTTTGCAAGACCGTTCACTTGAAAACCCTTGGGATTGTGGAAAATATGGCAGGATTCAAATGCCCTCACTGCAATGAGCCCATTGATCTATTCAGCTCAGGCGGCGGTGTAAAGACAGCAAAATCCCAAGGTCTTAAATTTTTAGGGTCTCTTCCATTTGACACCCGGGTAGTCGCCTCAGGGGACAGTGGTGTTCCCATGATATTCCAGGACAAAGAGACTGAATTTACAAAAGCATTTGATTTAGTTGTGGAAAACATCCTTAAACAATTATAAATACACTATTGAATGACAATTTAAAACAGGCCAGGGCGTTAAAAGATCTTCTTAATCAAAGAGAAAAAGAAAACTTTTGTTCCCTGGCCTGTTTTAGTCATACCGCCCAAAGACGTCACAAAGAAAAATTCACTGAAAATGAATACCGGCAAGCCTTTTCTTCAGATTCCGACCGGATTTTAAACTCCCTTGCCTTTACAAGATATATTGACAAAACCCAGGTGTTTTCCCTGATCAATAACGATCATCTCACCCACAGGGTGATCCATGTCCAGCTGGTTTCAAGGGTTGGCCGGACCATTGGTCGATACCTGGGCTTGAATGAAGACCTCATTGAAGCGGCAAGCCTTGGCCACGATATTGGGCATACCCCGTTCGGACATGATGGTGAGCATTTTCTCTCAAAGCTGACCCATGAACATGGTGCCGGATTTTTCCATCATAATCTTCAAAGCATCCAGTTTCTCGACAGGATCGAAAAAAACGGGAACGGTTGGAATTTAAGCCTTCAAACCATGGATGCCATCATCTGCCACAATGGAGAAGCACACTCGAAACAACTTATCCCTCAGAAAGACAGGTCTTTTAAAGATTTTGACCTCATGAAGACGACAATGAAAAAAAATAAAGTCTGCGATGAAATCCCCATGACCATGGAAGGCTGTGTGATGCGAATGGCAGATACCATCAGTTACATCGGCCGGGACCTGGAAGATGCCATCCGGCTAGGGCTGGTGAAAAGAGAAAATATACCGGATAGTTGTAAAAAAATACTTGGCCGGACAAACGGCACCATTGTATTTAATCTTGTGACAGACCTGATCTCAAACAGCCTGAATCAGCCTTTCATCGGCTTTTCCGAAGAAATTTCTTCTGCATTAAAAAAGCTTAAGGCATTTAACTACAAAAATATCTACAAAAATCCTGCTATTAAAAAGCATTTGTCGTCCATTGAGGATATTTTTCGTTTTCTATTTGAAAAATACCTGACAGCTCTTGAAAAGGAGAATAAGAAATCTGTCATTTTTACTGATTTTTTAAACGGCATGTCTTCCCGATACAGGGGAAATCATTCAAACCCCGAAATCGTCAGGGATTATATCTCGGGTATGACAGACTCCTATTTCATCCGGCAGGCACCGGATCATTTAAAACCGGATTCCATTGAAAATGTTTGAGAATCGCACCTATCGCAGACAGCATCAAAAAAAAGGACTTATCTCTTTTGATATCACGGTAAAAGAGACCAACCTGAATATCCAGACAGAGACCGACCTGACAGATGAGGCAATTAAGTCTGTATTAACCTGTCGAAACTATGTTGAGACATATATTAAGTTCTGCCCTGAATTTGCAACATCCCTTGTCCCAATACATAACCCGGGCCCGGCACCCAAAATAATCTGTGATATGATTGATGCAGGCAACTTGACTGATGTCGGCCCCATGGCTGCTGTAGCCGGTGCTGTAGCAGAATATACAGGACTGCATTTATTAAATTATTCCAATGAAGTTCTTGTGGAAAACGGGGGCGATATTTTTGTTAAATCAGATTCTGAAACTATTTTCAGTATTTATGCCGGCGATTCTCCTTTCAGTATGACCACTGGTATCCTGGTCGAAAAAAGAAATAAACCTTATGGCATGTGTACCTCTTCCGGCACGCTGGGCCATTCAAAAAGCTTTGGCAAGGCTGATGCAGTTGCAGTACTGTCTGATTCATGTTCATTGGCAGATGCTGCCGCCACAGCACTGGGCAACAGGATCAAAAAGACGTCTGATATCAAACTCGCCATTGATGCCGGTAAAGCCATACAAGGAATTCAGGGAATTGCGGTTATTAAAGGCGACCATATAGGTTTATGGGGAGATATGAAACTTGTCAAACTATCTTAATACAGCTCTCCCACCTCATTTTCAACAGCCTTTACAATACTGCCATCCTTGAGCAGTTCCTTTACTTTGGCTATGTCTATTGAAAGAATCCTATCTTCTTTCATGTAATCGACACGGCTTCTGATAACTTCATAGGCTGCCAGGGTACCGTCTCCTGCTTTTATGTTGGTGAACAAATCGATCCCCTGGGCTGCGCACAACAATTCAATGGCTATGACCTCCTCAGTGTTTGCGACAATATCCCGGCACTTTCTGGCAGCAATAGACCCCATTGAGACATGGTCTTCCTTGTTTGCCGAAGTCGGGATGGAATCAACAGATGCTGGATGGGCAAGGACTTTGTTTTCAGAAACAAGGGAGGCAGCTGCATACTGGGCTATCATGAATCCGGAATTGAGTCCGCCGTCTTCAACGAGAAATGCTGGAAGTCCTGAAAGCTGAGGGTTCACAAGTCTTTCTATCCGCCGTTCCGAGATATTTGCAAGTTCGGCAATGGCAATGCTTAAAAAGTCACAAGCCAGGGCCAGGGGCTGGCCATGAAAGTTACCACCGGAAAGAAATTCTTCGGATTCCGGGAAAATCAGAGGATTTTCAGTAGATGAATTCATCTCCACCCTGATCACATTATCAACATAGGCAAAGGCATCCCAGGAAGCACCATGGACCTGGGGTGAGCACCTTAAAGTATAGGCATCCTGAACCCTTGAACAGTCTCCATGGGAAGAGATTATGTCTGAATTGTCCGTAATCCTGAGCATGTTATCAGCAGCTTTGATCTGGCCTGTGTGGGGCCTTGCATTGTGAATCCTCGGATCGAAGGCAGACCTTGTACCCATGAGGGTTTCAAGGCTCATACTGGCTGCAATATCAGCATGTTTGCAAAGATTTAAGGCATCATGCAGGGCCAGACACCCCAGGGCAATCATGAACTGTGTGCCGTTGATCAGGGCGAGTCCCTCCCCTGCCGACAGCGTAAGGGGTTTGATTGATTTTTTCTTTAAGGCCTGGGCACCAGACATCCTCTTGCCGTCAACAAAAGCCTCTCCTTCTCCGATTAACACAAGGGCAAGGTGGGCCATGGGAACAAGATCACCGCTTGCTCCAACAGATCCTTTTTCCGGTACCACGGGCACAATGTCAACATTTACCAGCTGGGCAAGTTTTTCAATGGTTTCAAGCCTCAGCCCTGAATTGCCGCGGCAAAAATCGTTCACCCTCAGTGCTATCATGGCCCTGACCACATCATCGTCTACATGCCTGCCGATTCCTGCAGAATGACTGAACAAAATATTTTTTTGAAGCTTTTTCGTATCTGCATAGGAAATATTTACGTCGGACAAGGCCCCAAACCCCGTGGTAACGCCATAGATTCTTTTTCCTTCTTTCACCCACTTGTCAATCAGGTTCCGCGCCTTATTGATTCTGGATTCAGACTTGGGGGATATTTTGATGCCAACATTATTTCTTGCTATGTGAACCAGATCTTCAAGAAAAAAATTGCTCCCACGTAAAACAATTTGATCTTTCATTTTTTATCCTCTCATAAATTTTCCAACCAGTTTATATCTTGATCCCGGAGAGATGATTATGCTGTAAGTCGCCACCATGTCATATGACCATGTGCGCCTTTTAAGCGACAGGCAGGGTTCATCCGGTTGTATTCTCAAATATTTTTGAATCTGGTTATTACTATTTACAGCCTCAATAATATGCTCTGCTTCCTGGATTGGCGCCACAGACAGAAGATAGTCACTTGGCGTAATCTTTTTAAAATCCTGACTTATATAATGTGGGGCCACTTCTGGATTGATAAAACGTTCGGAATACTGGACCGGAACACCTCGATCCTTGTGAACAATAATGGAATGGAAAATTGTATCATCCGGTTTGAGATTCATTTTTTGTGCAATTTTCTTAGTAATCTTTTCTTCTTTTAAAACAAGAATCTGTGAAGAGTGCACCCCGCCCCAGTCAGCAATTTCCTTTGCAATGCTTTTAATTTCAAGCAGGGCTGCATCCGGTTTGGGCCAAGCCACAAAGGTTCCAACGCCCTGGATTCTGACAATCCTTCCTTCTTCTGTCAGTTCTTTTAATGCACGGTTGGCCGTCATTCGTGATGCATTAAAATTTTTTGCAAGCTTAGTTTCCGACAGCACCTTATCATCAGGGTTCAGCTTTCCCGATTCAATATCCCTGACAACACTTTGTTTGATTTTTTCATATAAGGCAAAGGGTTGGTCTGATCTGGTCATGTATTTTTCTGTCCGCCTGTTAAAATTAAAATTTGGGGTCAGGGGTCAGGCTT
>NZ_JAUWQB010000140.1 GCF_030611305.1 Desulfobacula sp.
TACGGGAAGAAATAGAGACCAAATGCGATGAAGGGCGCCGATACGACCATGAGCGTCATACAGTATCCCATGATATCTCTTGCCCGCAATCCGGTGATGCCCAAAAGCGCAATGGCCCAGAAGGGCTGGAACATGTTCGTCCACATATCACCGCAGCCGTAGGCCACAATCGATTTGCCCACCGGAACGCCTAGATCTACGGAAATCTGACCGATAATTCCTCCGATGACACCCCATTCACCACCGCCCGAGGGGATAAAAATATTAACGACACCGCCGGTGAGCCAGGCAATGATCGGAAACGACGCGGCTGTTGCAAATCCCAGAAACCATGTCGTGATAATCGCCGCCAGACCGGAATAGGAGATCATTCCCATGATGCCGGCATAGAACGGAAACTGGAGAATGATGCCGCTAGAACCAGGGGTCGCCGTCGTGATGGCACGAACGTACCGGATAGGGGTACGGTGGAGTATGATACCGGCAATCAGAAAGACGAAGTTGAAAATATTCAGATTGAGGCTGACGCCCTTTGTCGCAAAATAGTATACGATGTACACTACGCCCGCAATACCGACCAGATAGGAAATGACGGCACTGTTTTCGAGCAAGTCGGCAAATCCTTTCTTTTTGGTGTCGGACGATACTGCCTCTTTTTCAAGATCTTTTTCCTCTGTAAGTTCCGAGGCGAATGTTTCGACGGGGAGAAAATCGTCGATCCCCTTGCATTCGTCCGGATCTTTCGGGGTCATCAGCCACATGGTAATGGGAATGACGATGAGACAGAGCATGATAGCCATCATAATCGCATAAGGCGTAAAAATGGATTGCGTGATGGGAATGATGCCGAAAATTTTTTCAAAGACATGTCCCTCGGTCGCAGAGAGGAGTCCCGCAGAGGAAGAGGGACCGATATGCCATACCATCTGACCGGTATAGGCCGTTGCGGCGATCAATGGATAGTGGATGTGGATCTTCTTTGCGTACCCTTGCTTGGCCACTTCACGGGCAAAGATGGCGGCAACGATGAGACCGAGACCCCAGTGAAAGTAGGTCATTATCGTGGCGACATATGCCGTCATCAGCACGGCCTGGCCACCTGTTTTCGGTATTCCTGCGAGCCGTTTTAAAAATGGGTGAACGCCGGGGGCAATGGCCAGGGCGTGCCCAGTAACCAGAATCAAGACCATCTGCATGGCAAACGTCAGATTTTTCCAGAATCCATCGTACCAGTGTTTGATCATGTCCATGGGTCCGTTATCGGTAAGTATCCAACCCATGAAGTATGCGATGAATGTCAGAATGACGGCAAATAAATATGGGTTAGGCATGTTTCTCTCGGACCAGTCGGATAATTTTTTCCCACTTTGAGCAACAACGTTCATCTCTCTCCCTCCTTTTGTTGATGTAGACTTCAATTGGCCTCTGGAATTAAAGGCCTTTTCTGCCCGGGTGCGTGATATAAAATCTTTTTTCACCTCCTTTGTAGAAATATTACCGGTAACATTAACAGAGAAATTTACATGCTGTCAAGGACTTATTGAGCTAAACCCTGATGTATATCATATAGACGTCTTTGCCTTCTGGCCGGTTGATACAGAAAGGATATTGATGGTGAATTGGGAATAAAGCTTGCAACAAAACAAACCGTCGACAAAAGTATTCATAGGGTTGGTTTTTTCAGATAACGACTGCCATAACAGACAGGGACGGAGAAAAATATCTTTGGTCAGTCAATTTTCAATTTTTCTCATAAGAACAAATTTTTTCAGAGTTTGAAACATATTTATTTTAAGACAAATGCGACTTGCTTAAAACCCCGGACTCCTTTGTCTATACTTCCTCTGGATGGCAAAAAAAATCATACCACCGCATTCGTTGTTCTCTGCTTAACAATTATTGATCAAATGTATGACAAACGTTTTCAGCACAAAAAAACTCAATATATAATGCACAAAATGTGTTGAGTATCACTATTTTGTAGGCTGGAAAGCATTGATTTATGGTTTCAATACAAGCTGAAAACTCAATAGAAAATATCCAATACGTTTTCAATTTAAAGCAAAACTTAGAAAACTTTCACCAAATATATTCAGGCCCCCTTTTTTAGAGAGAACTATAACGTGTAGGGCTCTCTTTTTCTAAAAAACATAAACCACAAGATTTGGTATCTTTTATTTTTTTCTTTGGCGATGAAATTCATTTTTAAAATTCGGATCTAAAAGTTTAATTTTCCCAAAATGAAATTGTGTGAAAAGTCCGGACTACTGGCTATAATCCTCTCCCGGATTAATCACTATTTCACACCTTTTTTTCTTCCGTGTACCCATCAAACCAAACTTCTCAATTTTCAATCGTTCTTCCTCACCATCCCTGATCCCTATGAATCTGGGTGGTGCAGTGTTTGTTTTAGGGAGAGTGCTGATTTGAGGTAAGTGAATGAAGATTTAATAAAAAAAGGCAGAACCTAATTAATGACCCTGCCTTTAATACTGATTCAAATGCACTTTCTATTTTTTTATTGCAAAGCGTTGGGTCTAATACCCCGTCGCTTGCGACGATAAGATTGATTGCATCATTTGTTGATACCCCATCCGCTTGCGGTGGGGAGGTTCATTTCTGGTAAGAAATTTTTAGATTAAGATGAATATATTAATTAATAAGTTGATTATCTGTGTGATGAATGAAATTTACCCCAAACACAAGATATTGTGTTTGGCGATGATGCTAAAAGCTCAAGACTGTTAATAATAGTGTCCCCCTTTATATCCAGCATTCGGAGAAAAAAATAATAGACATAGGTGTCACCTAATTCCTGATTAAAAATTCCATAAAAATAAGAAATCTTGGACTCTCGACTTTGAATACAAGGGCTAAAGGGACTATACTATTTACCAATAGTTTAGATACGTCAAATAACATATGAAAGTCATATGTCCGGTTCGTTACAGAAATTGGCTTGATTAAACACTTGACAACAAAAAGAAAACTCTTCATTTATATTGCAAACGATTGCGCGATGTTTAAGATAATCTATTAAGATTAAGGAAAAAAAATGAAACGCCTGACCTTGAAGGACCTGGCAAAAATGACAGGGTTTTCTGTAGCGACTGTTTCCAGAGCCCTGAACGATCACCCAAGAATTAGCCGGAAGACTAAAAACAAAATTATCGAAACCTCCAAAAAAGTTGGATATCAGCCTAGTCTTATTGCCAGGGGATTCAGGGAGAAAAAGAGCTACCTGATTGGCCTCATTATTTATGATTTAAATAATTCGTACCATGCTGCTGCCACTAGAAGCATTCTTGAAGAGGCGCAGCATGAAGGGTACCAGGTGCTTATTCGCAGCACACTGGACCTACCCACGGGCGTTCCCGAAGCCATTGAGGATATGAAACGGGTTGGTGTGGACGGCATCGTCGTAACCGCCACCCGGCTTGAGGAAAAATCACTTGAAAATCTGATCAGGGAGAAGTTCCCTGTTGTACAGATGATGAGGCGTCTGGCACAGAATACAGGGGTTCAGATTGTCCCTGACGGTGCCTACGGCATACACATGCTCGTAACCCATCTACTGAGGCTCGGACACCGCAAAATAGCAATGATCGGAGGGCCTGATAACTTATACACTAGTAAAACCCGGTACGAAGCGTATTACCAGGCGTTACGAGAAAATGATATCCCCATAGATAAAAATTTGGTATTAAAAGGCAGGGCCTTTAGTTATGATACTGGATATAAGCTTTGTAAAGCCATACTTCGAAGGCGGTCACTACCTGATGCAATCGTTTGTGCAGATGACCATATTGCATTTGGGGCAATGCAGGTCATTGATGAAGCCGGTCTTTCCATCCCTGAAGATATAGCCATCGTAGGATTCGACGATTGTGAGATGTCCGCTCATCCCAGAATTCAGCTGACATCGGTCAAATATGATATGAAGCAGCTTTCCCGCCTCGCCGTTAAAAGTATTTTGGAGCAAATTGATGGCGGTATCCCTGACCATAAACTAATTAAGATCGTCCCTCAGCTGGTTGTCAGGATGACCTGCGGTTATCTGAAAGAATAATCAATTTTAGAAACGCAATCTTAAGAAAAGAAATAATCGGTAGAGCTGTGTGCAATTATTTGCACACAATATGATATTGTCGTGCAATAAGATTTTATTTCTCAACTTTTTCTTTTCGTAATATTTTTTATAAAACATGTTATTTTATGAAAAAATTCTTTAATTTAAAATACTTATATCTATAATTTGTTTTTTTAAAAAAACTTGACAAGTGCATTTATATAAAACATAATTGTGCAAACGTTTACTTTACTTAGAAAGCACTATTTTTCAAAGTAAAGGCGAATAACAGGGGCATACCTTAAAAGTTTTGGTGGACTTGGTTGATTTTTTTATCGCTACCGTGTTTCAGAACAACTTCTGGAAAAAAATTAAGCAGTCTCCAGTTATCCGGAAGATTTAAGGTTACAACCTAAAACAATAAAAGACCCAAAGAGAGGAAATTTGACCCATGGTATCGGAACTATTGAAAGCAGATAAACCAAAGACCGCTTCTGATATCGAAGGGGTTCAGAACACCGTCAGAGAAATTATCAATAAACTAAGGGACGAAGGAGATGCTGCCTTAAGATTCTATCAGAAAAAATTCGACAACCATACCCCGGACACCTTCCGCATTACGCCGGAAGCAGCTGCGACTGCTAAAGGCCGACTTCCTATCGAAGTGGTTGAAGAGCTGGATTTTGCCATTGAACAGGTAACTGCATTTGCCCAGGCCCAGAAGAATTGTTTCAGCCCCCTGGAAACCCAAATAAAGCCTGGCATGGCCATGGGCCATCGGGTCATACCCGTGGATAGTTGCGGTTGCTACATCCCTGCTGGTCGTTATCCGTGCCTGACTGCAGCCGTCATGTCCATTGTCCCGGCCAAGGTAGCCGGTGTGAAACGGATCGTAGCAGTTAGCCCTCCGGGTACAATCGGTGAGATCAACCCTGGTATTCTTTATACGATCCACGCCTTGGGCTGTGAAGAGATCTACTGCATGGGAGGGGCTCAGGCGGTTGCTGCATTGGCTTATGGAACAGAGAGTATAAAGCCTGTAGACCTAATCGTGGGGCCGGGGAACCAGTTTGTTGCTGAAGCCAAACGCCAGGTATTCGGCAAAGTGGGCATCGACTTTCTGGCGGGTCCCAGTGAAATCCTGATTATTGCCGATGATACTGCCAGGGCTGATTGGGTGGCCGCGGATCTTCTTGCCCAGGCCGAGCATGACCCCAATGCTAGGACTTGCCTGGTGACCAATAGCAGAGAGCTGGCTGAAAATACCATCGAACAGGTGGAAATCCAACTTAAGGATAGAACTACCGAAAAAGTGGCCCGCGCATCATGGAACGACTACGGTGTGGTCGCCTTGGTGGATACCTTGGAAGAGGCCATTGAATACACGAACCAGTATGCTCCCGAGCATCTGGAAATTCACACGGCATCACCTCGTGAAATCCTTGAGGGTTGCCGCCACTACGGGGCCGCTTTTTTGGGTGAAGACACTGCAGAAGTATATGCAGACAAAATTG
>NZ_JAUWQB010000122.1 GCF_030611305.1 Desulfobacula sp.
TTCTTCGTACTTGAATGGTAACACGCCTTGTGTCATATTGATTTCACCTCGTTGATGATAGTTTTTTTGTCCAAAAACATTCTATCTGCTTGAGCCATCAAGCGCAACGAGGTTTTTTATTTTTTTGATGGCTGATCAGGGGTTAGGTTTTTGCGTATAGTTTTTTTTCTTTGAAAAACGGATTACCAGACCATTCATTTTTTTTACCCGCACGCAATTTATTCTGGATGGTGTTTTTGAGATCACGTCTTCTTTTTATTGATACCGGTTCTTGAAATCGTTCATGCAGTATATGCCATAAGCAGATAAATTATTAACCCGCCAAGAATTTGAACCATCAAACCATATCTACTGTGAGCAATCAAGTGGTATACCTTTAAATGCTTCTTCTACCATTTGAAAAAAGTTTCAACCCACATTCCGCACCACCAGGCATTGTTTTTCGGCTATTTTTGATCACTCCAGGTCGCCCAGCCTTTTGGATTGGTAAATATTTCGGGGCTCAGCGATAGGGCTGTTAATATTCATACTGGATTTTTGTTAAAGGTTTGTTGAAGCGGCGAGTGTTGCTTATAGACACTGGAATGTTTCGAATAGTTTGATCAATTTCGAAAAATCACCTACCTCATGCATAGCAAGAGGTATGATGAAGCCCCCTCTAAGGGGGCATTGTGTTAGGAAAGCCCCTCAAGGGGCTATCTAAATTGTTAATATTCTAATGTTTTTTGTTTTGCTCTCTTATATATTTTTTAATAACTTCTTCATCAAGACCCACTGTACTGGCACAATAACCCTTTGCCCAAAAACTTAATCCGCTCATTTTCTTGGTCCCAAGCAATTCTCGATGTACCCTTATGGCACTTTTACCTTTGAGAAAACCAACTGTGTTGGATACACTAAATTTTGGAGGTATACTCAAGCAGAGGTGAACATGATCTTTCATAGCATGACCTTCAAGCAAGTCCAATCCCTTCTGACGACACAAATCTCTTATGATTCCCCCTATTTTCCTTCTCAGTTCTCCATATATGGTTTGATGCCTGTACTTCGTTACAAATATTATATGATATTTGCAGATCCACTTTACATGTGATAACGTTTGCCAATCTCGCATTGGTTCTTCCTCTCTTGTGCCCCCTGGGTGCTTTCCTGAGGAAGAACCTTTATCACATTTTATTTGCGCCGGAACGGTCAAACCTTTTTGGGTCGCTCGGGCATAGCCCGAGGTTTAATTAAAAAACAATTAGTATAGTAGTGTCAAGGACAGGCGCGGTGGCTATTTTGCTCCGTTTCCTGTCCCTGCTCATCAAACCGGACTTGCGGAACTACCGCATCCGGCTTACCGACTAACTTCACCTTAAAGCACACGTCGTGCAGCTTATTTCTTCGGTCTCGGCAACAGTACTCCAAGTTCGCCAAATACTTTTTCCGAAGGAAACCGGTGGATGCCTCGCGAGTGCACCTTATGCCGGCTGACCAGAAAACCTCTTACTGTAGCCCTAAAGGCCTACACTTGTCCCCAGAGCTTCAGCAGGAAGGTCTCCCAACCCACTGTCTGCACCTGCGTCTCCGTATTTTCTTTTTCATAGACCTGGTACCTCCTCAGATCTATGATAATTCTATACGAAAGGCTGGCGGGGTATTTTTTTAAAAATAAGGGGCGGGCTCTGCGGGATCAGGCGGGGTAAAACTCGTAACAAAAAAAACACGCTACATAATTGGAGATACGCTTTCCAGCAGTTCAGATCCAGACAAATAAATTTTCAGTCATCTTAAACAACCCATCTGAATTCTGACTTTCATCCAGAGACGCCCAGATTATATGGTTTTTATTCACAAAAAGAGTTTTATGTTTCACTGGATTTTCAATACCTACTTCATAGACATTGGCATCAATAAGGACTAAAAATAGTTCCTGCTTACTTAAAACAAGATCACTTACCCGGTCAAAACCGGCGTTCCTATTGATATTTATCCGACCGTTTACTTTGATCCATCAATAAGTTTAATCCTGATTATTCGGTCTTTAATCTCTTTGTTTGGTAGTGCTTCATACGGCGCCTGTTCTTCTGTTTTAATGAGATCCTTTCTTTAAAGGTTACAAATACCATATGGTTTGGAGGAATATTTTTGACCATTGCTCAACCATTATAAAACTCCGTGATTGAAATTAATTGTGAAGCTGAACTTGAATAGAATTACTAAGGGTTGAGAAACTTGTCAACGTTGAGGTATGAATAACAAATATCTTGGACTAAATTCATTTTCTTTATTCAGATATGATGATAAAGAATGGGGCAAATCAAAACACAGAAGGATGATCAATGAATTTCACCGCCATAGATTTTGAAACAGCAACATGGGAACGATACAGCGCCTGTGCTGTAGGGATAATAACTGTCGAAGACGACAAGATTATAGATGAATATGATTCTCTCATACAACCACCGGATAATGAATATTCATATTATAACACCAACGTTCATGGCATAACTGAAAATGACACATTTAATGCTCTTTTTTTTCCTGATATTTACCCTGAGATTAAAAAGCGCCTTCAGGGAAAAACTATAGTAGCCCACAATGAATCTTTCGATAGAAGCGTATTACAAAAAACAATGGAATATTATGATCTGGATTATTCAGAATTGAACATATTAAATCCCTGGAAGTGCACCTTAAAAATATATCGAGCAAAAGGGTATAAACCGGCAACATTAGATATTTGTTGTAAAAGGCAAGGGATAAAACTCAATCATCACGAAGCACTCTCAGATGCCAGGGGTTGCGCAATGCTTTATCTTAAAAGTGATGTTTAGTGTTTAACTATAACTTAAAATATTATAAATGAGAAATAATGAACGACAATAAAGATACTGGAGATTTTTGTTACAAGCTCACTCGTGCCACGTAAACAGCACCTTCGGACGAGCCACCGGTTAATGGATTATCAAACTCAATTGTGTGCGCCTCAGTGCTTTCAAAAACCCTACTCAAAAGATTGGTAAAAGATTCTTCCGGGAAACCATCTGCCCAGAGGCCAAACACCCCGCCAGGTTTCAAATGCTGTGCAAGCTCCTCCAGCCCTTCCTCAGTATAAAAACGCGTGTTCGTTTGGTGTAATACATTCGTCGGAGTGTGATCTATATCTAAAAGAATGGCGTCATGTTTCTTTGCAGGATACTCTGGGTCAAAACTTTTCGACACGTCTCGGGACAGGGCAAAAAAATCAGCATGCACCAGCCAGCAGCGAGGATCTCCCGTCAACTCCTTGCCCAGCGGGATAAGTCCTTTTTGATGCCACTCGATCACCCCCTTTGAGGTGCTTTAGAGGCAATGCATTGGCTAAATATTTCCTGTTATTAGTGGAAAGAAAGGCAAATAAAAAAAGCCGTAAGTCATAGGGTTAGACTTACGGCTTTGGGGGATTGGATAATTAAAAGTGGTTTATTTATTCTTCAACAATCATCATTGTGGATGGATTCAGTCTGAATTTTTGATCGGTTCTGTCCCCATCTTTTAAAACAATTGCTTCTATTTTATCTTCCACAGGATGGAGCAAAACAGCTTTGTCAAATCTGTCTTTATAGGTTTCAAGCTGGACTGGAAATCCGTTTTCACATAATCCTTCTTCCCTGTGGTTCTTCATGGAGAACCAGATGACGATGGAAAATTCCTGGTTTAGATTTTCAAGCTCTTCAAGGACGGTTGAAACATCCTTGTCAAAATTCAATCCGTCAATGATCATGATGGACGGCAGTGTTAGCCCAGCCTTTTTAAAGCTTTTAAGATAATCCCCGATCTTTCCGGTATCAAAGGTGGCTTCATTATAACTGATCCCGACTTTATTGGGATTGATATTTTCCCATAGTCGGACAGCTTTCTGGGGATCAATATACCCGATATAGTCGATAAGATTTGTGTATCCTTCGCGATATCTTAAATTAATTTTTTCCATGGGGTCGTCAAGGCTGACATGGAGAATTTTTTCAGCATTTAATAATCGTGTCAATGCGACCTGAACAAGAAAACTTGTTTTTCCAACCCCAGCTCTTGAAATGACCGCACCGAATTTACCATCTTTTATATTTTCAATCCCAATGGTTTTTGCAACCGGGCTTTTAAGAATGAGATCTTTTTTTAGCATATTTCCTCTCTTTAATATAAAGGTCTTATTATTTTTTTGTTGTTTCTTCCTGTTTCTTCCTGGCAATTTCTTCTGCAATAGACTGCGGTACCTTTTTGTATGTTGAAAATTCCATTGTAAATTGTGCTTTTCCCTGTGTAGCAGATCTGAGTACAGTAGAAAAGCCAAACATATCAGATAATGGCACCTGGGATTCAACCACAGACATGACACCTTCTTCCTGGGAGCCTTGAATAATACCTCTTCTCTGGTTAATCAGGCCCATGCAGGAGCCCTGGAATTCATTGGGTGTTTCAATAACAACCTTCATGATGGGCTCTTTGATGACAGGCCTTGCTTTGACATATGCTTCAAGAAAGGCTCCTTTTGCTGCCGATTGAAATGCCATTTCAGAAGAATCAACCGCATGGAATGCACCATCATCAATGGTGACTTTAATGCCGGTAACAGGGAATTCAAGCTTGGGGCCTTTATCCATGCACCCTTTAAATCCCTTTTCACAGGCCGGGATATATTGTGTGGGGATTCTGCCGCCTGTAATCTTATTTGCAAATTCAAATTCTTCTTCACAGGGTTCCATAAACCCGGCTACGCGACCAAATTGTCCGGCACCACCGGTCTGTTTTTTATGGGTATAGTTAAAAAGAGCCTTCTTTGTAATGGTTTCCCTGTATGCAACCCTTGGCTGTCCGGTTTCGACTTCCGCCTCATACTCTCTTTTCATCCTCTCAACATATACTTCAAGGTGGAGTTCGCCCATACCCTGGATAATGGTATCACCGGTTTCATGATCCACATAGGTTCTGAACGTCGGGTCTTCCTTGGTAAACCGGTTTAATGCCTTGGACATGTTGATCTGGGCTTTATTATCCTTGGGTACAACGGAAAGAGAGATGACAGGTTCCATGATATGCATGGCAAGCAGGGAATAATTGATTTGGGGAGATACAAAGGTGTCTCCCGAGGCACAGTCAACTCCGAACATGGCTCCTATGTGGCCAGCTGGGATGGCTTCCACCTCTTCCGTTTGAGAGGAATGCATTCTGATCAGACGTCCTGCTCTGAATTTTCTCCCATCCCTTGAATTAACCAATGTATCGCCTTTATTAATACATCCCTGATAGACCCTGATATAAGTCAACTGGCCATATTGGCCGTCTTCCAGTTTAAAGGCCAATGCCACGGTCGGTTTATCAAAATTACTTTCAAGAATAACGGTTTCTTCATTGTTATCTATATCAATGGCTTCATTTTCAATGTCAAGAGGGGAGGGAAGATAGTTGATAACTGCATCCATCAAGGGTTGAACTGCTTTGTTCTTATATGCAGACCCGAGAAAAACAGGGGTCATTTGTCTTGCAATAGTTCCGGTTCGAACAGCCTGCATGATTAATTCCTCTGTGATTTCTTTTTCTTCCAGGATGGCATCGGTAAGGTCTTCTGAGAAAAGAGAGACTGCATCAATCATTTCTTCCCGCGCAATTTCGGCATCCTCCATCATCTCGCCCGGGATGTCTTTAATGACAACCTTTTCACCATTCTCCCCTTCAAAATAATTGGCTTTCATGGAAACGAGATCAATAATGCCTTCATGTTTATCTTCAAGTCCTATGGGAAGCTGCAGCATGACGGAATTATGTCCCAGTTTATCCCTCAGCTGTTCACTCACCTTGACAGGATTTGCACCGGATCTGTCACATTTGTTAACATAGGCAATGCAGGGAACTTTATACCGTTTCATCTGCTGATCTACGGTAATGGATTGTGACTGGACTCCAGAGACAGAGCAAAGAATCAGTACAACCCCGTCCAGAACCCTTAAAGACCGTTCAACTTCAACCGTAAAGTCAACATGGCCCGGGGTGTCGATAATATTGATATTATTATTCTTCCATTCACAATAGGTGGCAGCCGATGCAATGGTAATGCCTCTTTCTCTCTCCAGTTCCATGGAATCCATGATGGCACCGGTACCGTCTTTACCCCTGACTTCATTGATCTTATGGATTCTGTCAGTGTAAAATAGAATCCTTTCGGTCAGTGTGGTCTTGCCGGAATCAATATGAGCACTGATTCCAATATTTCTTACTCTCACTAAATCTCTGATCATTTTAAAATCATCCTTATGAATATAAAATTTGCCTTTGAAAAATTTTAGAATGTAATTGTTGCCAAAGGCACTATACCATATTTTTTATTGCTAAATTATTGTGATTTTGTTAGTGTTAACCCGAAGTTAAACTTAGCTTATGAAATCGAGTATATTATATTTAAGCTGTTAATATGTCAAGTAAAAAATGAATAGTTATAAAAAATATTGACTGTGACCATTTTGTCAGAACAACCCATCCGAAAATTTAAACATCACTTAAAGACCGGATCAAATGATCTGGGAATAAAGCTTTCCGAGCATCAGGTGAAGTTGATGGCTGTTCATGCAAAAGAGCTGATGGCATGGAATAAAAAGATAAATCTTACCGCCATTAAAGATCCTTTGCAGATTGCAGAAAAGCATTTTATCGATTCCATTGCCGTGGTTTCTTTTTTTGGAAATGAAAAATATCTTATAGATATGGGATCAGGGGGAGGATTCCCGGGTATTCCCATTAAAATCATGAAACCGTCATTAAAAGTTGTTCTGATTGATTCCTCTCGAAAAAAAGTTAATTTCTTGAAACACGTGATACGGATGTTGCATCTGGAAAATATTGAAGCCTTTCATTCAAGGGTTGAAGATCTTCATGAAAATGAAGCCTATAAAAATAAGTTTGATGCCGTTATATCCCGCGCTTTTACTGAACTTTCAGGGTTTGTGAGCCTTGCTTCTCCTTTTTTAAGTGAAGAGGGCTCTATCTATGCCATGAAAGGAAAGCATGGAAGAAAGGAGATTACACCTGCTGTTTTAAAAAAATTTGATTTACAAACCGACCATTATCAACTTCCTTTTGAAAAATCAGATCGATTATTGATCAAATTGTCTGCTAAACGCTGATTTTAGTCAGACTTTATACCCGTTCAGGTTAGCTCACCTTTCCGTCGCTGGATGGAACGTCTTGACAGGCTCTATGTCGGACTTCACTTGTGTCGGAAAAACTCGCTGCGCTCAAACACTTCCCGTCACTTAACGTTACGTCCGACAGAGCCTGTAACAAACCATTCCAATATGCTCCGTAAAGGCGAACCAACCCGAACTAGTCTTCGTGCCAAGATTATACTATTTAGCGCAACTTTTTTAAAAGATTAACATCAATCGATGAAATTTTCACCAACCACAAAATGTTGTGCCGGGCTTTATTCCAAAAATCCTGGGACTGTTAATAATAGTCCGCCCCTTTAAATTCAGAGGCGGTGGGAACCCATAATAGACATAGTCTGCACCATTTCAGAATCAACGTTGGTTACTTTTTGTTCCCAATTATGTCGCGAGTTTTTTTACAAATCAAATGTTGTTTCTATGGAATCTTTAAAATTAAACTTAGGTATTTACCTATATAAAGGGTGTTGAAATCAATTTATAATTTACAGAATTTACATAATAATTTCAAATTGTTGTGTTGCAAAAGCCTCTGTTTTCGTGTATTATTTTTATTCGCAAAAACAAAAAATTATAAAACAAAAACAGAGGCAATATG
>NZ_JAUWQB010000053.1 GCF_030611305.1 Desulfobacula sp.
ATAGGTAGACACGCACGCTTGAGGGGCGTGTGGGGCGACCCGTGGGAGTTCAAATCTCCCCTTCGGCACCACAAAACATACAAGTCGCGGACAATAATTGTTCGTGGCTTTTTTAATTTTATCATGTGAACTTTATAAAAAAAACACTTAAGAAGCCTGATCAATCTTGAATTATTTCTAACCTTGTTTATATTTAGTCTATTATGAAAAAAATAAAAAATGCGAAATCTCAAGATTCCAAAAAAATAGAAAAAGAACTGGGTGAATTTTTAAATAAAAAATTTGGCGGCAACGTTAAAATTATCACTCCTTCCGTTCTTCCCCATCAGGAATCAATTTCAGGCAAGTCTCCTTCAAAAGGCAAGAAAGGACTTATCAATTTTAACATCAAACCCCAGGAGCTTATTGCTTATCTTGATCAGTATGTCGTAAAACAAGCAAAAGCAAAATCAGTTCTGTCAACAAAAATATGCACCCACTTTAACCGGATCAGGCATTCTCAAACCACAGGTGAAGGTATGTCAAAAATCACCGGTAATATTAAATCCAATATTTTAATGTTCGGTCCTACCGGAATCGGAAAAACATATCTGATTAAGCTGATTGCAAAAAAAATAGGGGTTCCTTTTGTAAAGGCGGATGCCACTAAATTTTCCGAAACCGGCTATGTTGGCGGGGATGTAGAAGATTTAATCCGGGATCTGGTGAAAGAAGCCAATGATGACATTGAACTTGCCCAGTGCGGTATCGTTTACATTGATGAAATTGATAAAATTGCAGCAAGTCCCAATGTAATTGGTGCCCAGGTATCAAGGACAGGCGTTCAGAGGGCTCTTTTAAAACCCATGGAAGAAACCGATGTTGACTTGAAAGTTCCCCATGACCCCGTATCTATGATGCAGGAATTAGAATCCTATCAGAGAACCGGCAAACGGTCCAAACGGAGTGTAAATACCGCCAATATCCTTTTCATCGTCAGTGGTGCATTCTCAGAGCTGTCAAATGTTATCAGAAGACGGCTGTCAAAACAAAATATCGGGTTTGGTTCAAAGCTTGTAAAATCCCAAAAAGAAGATGAGGTGTTAAAACAGACCAAAGCTGAAGATCTGGTGAAGTTTGGCTTTGAATCTGAATTCATCGGAAGGCTTCCTATCCGATGTGTTCTTGAGACGCTTGATCAAGAAGACCTCTACTCAATTTTGAAGATGCCCAACAATCCGGTTATATTAAGCAAGAGGCTGGACTTTAACGCCTATGGTATAAAGATTGTTTTTACAGATGACGCATTAAAAATTCTTGCAAACCGGGCGTATAAAGAGAACACCGGAGCCCGAGGGCTTGTCAGTGTGATTGAAGAAGCTTTGCTTGATTTTGAAGAAAAACTTCCGTCACAGGATTTTTTAAAATTTACCGTAACAAAAGAAGTCCTGGAAGATCCGAAAGGCCATCTTGAAGATATTTTATCAAAACAAAATTCTTTAAAATGGAATAATCTTTATGAAAAAGCTTTTCTTGATCATAAAGCATATATTTCAAACTATATAAAAGACAATTGGAAAACCTTCTCCATCCGCTATGGACTGACTCTTTCACAAATCCGATGCAATATGGTGGCTCTTTATTTCTGCAATAATGTCATGGAAATTGAAGATGCAGTGAAAAAAATAAAACAAGTCCACGATTCAATCAAAGAAATTGAAGTTGAAGTATCAAAAAGTTATAACTTAAACATTGTTTTTGAAGAAGATGCCATTGATTTTCTGATTGAACAATTTACCAACCATAATGCGACTATTAAAGAAATATTATCAAAAATCTATGACAGCTACTATGACGGATTTAATCTGATTCGAGAAAAAACAGGAAAAAACAGGTTTTTTCTGTCTAAAACTGCTCTAATAGACCATGAAACCTACCTTAATGATCTTATCAGGAAAGAGATAACATGATTGGAATTTCAAAGCTTTATTGTGCAACAGTAGAACCATCAGACGCATTAAGATACTCAAGACAATCAGGGCAGTTGCCCTCCCATCTTTTACAATTCTCCAAAGATAAAAAGCCCGTGGTGGTCTGGAATATGACAAGACGTTGTAATCTTAAATGTGTTCACTGCTATGCCAGATCAGAAGACATTTCCTATGACAACGAGCTTACCCATGAACAAAGCATTGCCATGATTGATGACCTGGCCAGCTTTGGTGTGCCGGTCCTTTTATTTTCGGGCGGGGAACCGACTGTACATCCAAGACTTGTGGAGTATGCACAATATGCCGTCAGCAAGGGGATGAGAGCGGTTATTTCCACTAATGGTACCCTTATCACCAAAGAGAAAGCTAAAATATTCAAAGAGATCGGACTTTCTTATGTGGGTATCAGCCTTGACGGCCTGGAAGAGACCCATGATAAATTCAGAGGGGTTAAAGGCTCCTATAAAAAGGCCATGGCAGCCATCGAAAACTGTCAGGAAGCCGGTATCAAAGTGGGATTGCGATTTACCATCAATAAAAGAAATGTAAAAGATATTCCGGGTATTTTTGACCTTCTTGAAGAAAAAAATATCCCCAGAGCCTGTTTTTATCACCTGGTATATTCCGGCAGGGGCTCTGAAATTGCCAAGGAAGACCTCTCCCATGAGGAGACCCGCAAAATTCTTGATCTTATCATGGACAGAACAAAAGATCTCCATGACCGGAACTTACCAAAAGAAGTTCTCACCGTGGATAATCATGCTGACGGCCCTTACATTTACCAAAGGCTTCTGGACGAGGACCCCGAAAGGGCGGCTGAAGTTCTTGAACTTCTTGAAATGAATGAAGGCAACAATTCAGGCCGTGGTATAGGATGTATTTCCTGGGATGGTGAGGTCCACCCGGATCAATTCTGGCGGGAAAAGAGTCTTGGTAACATCAAGGACAAGCCTTTCTCCAAAATCTGGACAAATGTTAACAATAAATTTTTAATGAAGCTCAAAGAAAAGAAAAAACATGTTAAAGGCAGATGCGCCCAATGCAAATGGCTTGATATTTGCGGCGGTAACTTCAGGGCCAGAGCAGAATCTGTTGCCAATGATCCATGGGACAGTGATCCGGCTTGTTACCTGACAGATGAAGAGATCAAAAAGGAGGTTTCATAATGCTTTTTCCGGATTTTCGTGGACGAAGATTAAGAGCAAGTAAAAATTTTAGAAGAATGATACGGGAAACAAAGCTTTCCTGTGATGATTTGATTCTTCCTTTATTTGCCATAGAGGGTAATTCTGTAAAAAAACCCATTGAATCCATGCCAGGTCATTTTCAACTCTCCTGTGATCATATTGTCAAAAAAGCCAAGGAAGCCTGTGATGCGGGTGTTCCTGCCATCATTTTATTCGGTATCCCTGACAAAAAAGATGCTTTGGCAACAAGGGCCTATGCCTCGGACTCTATTGTTCAAAAAGCCATTCAAGCGGTTAAAGAAAAGGTTCCGGACATTTCTATTATAACCGATGTCTGCCTTTGCGGGTATATGGACCACGGGCACTGCGGAGTTGTGGAGAATGGCATTATTGATAATGATGCATCCCTTGACCTTCTTGCGAAAACTGCCCTATCCCATGCCAGGGCTGGTGCAGATATGGTAGCGCCCTCGGATATGATGGACGGCAGGGTTGGTGAAATCAGACAAACCCTTGATGAAGAGGGTTTTTCTCATATTCCTGTGATGTCCTATGCAGTCAAATACAGTTCGGCATTCTACGGCCCGTTCAGGCAGGCAGCAGAGTCGGCACCGCAATTTGGTGACAGGAAAACCTATCAGATGGACCCTGCCAATTCCAATGAAGCCATCAGGGAAGCCATTATGGATGTTGAGGAAGGTGCGGATATTATCATGGTAAAACCGGCTCTTTCCTACCTGGATATTATCTATCGGTTGAAAGAAGAGATAGATCTGCCCATTGCGGCCTACAATGTCAGTGGTGAATATTCAATTATGAAAGCCGGAGAAATGATGGGCTGGGTCAATGCAAATGATCTCATCATGGAAACACTTTTATCCATTAAAAGAGCCGGAGCTGATTTAATCCTGACATATTCCGCTATTGACGCTGCAAGGGAGTTAAACAAATAATGAACCATCCCCACGGGCAGGGTGAGAAACCTTCTGCCAACACCCTTCGCCTGGTTGCCTGGGAGACCACACGAAGGTGCAACCTTGCCTGCAAGCACTGCCGGGCTGTCGCAGAAGATCATTCTTATGATAATGAGTTGGATACCCGGGCTTCCTTTAGATTATTGGAACAAATCAAAGAGGTTGGTGATCCCATTATTATCCTCACCGGCGGAGAACCCCTTTTAAGGGAAGATATTTTTGATATTGCAGCATTTGGTACAAAATTAGGGCTTCGCATGGTCATGGCACCCAATGGGACTTTGATCACTGAAGACAATGCCAAAAAAATGAAAGCATCGGGCATAAAAAGAATCAGTGTCAGCCTTGACGGTTCAACCCCTGAAACCCATGATGCCTTCAGGGGACTTGAAAATGCCTTTGAAAATTCAATTCGGGGCATTAAGATTGCCAAACAAGCCGGCATTGAATTTCAAATCAACACCGTCATAACAAAAACCAATCTGGATCAAATACCTAAAATTCTAAATCTTGCAGAAAATCTGGGGGCAGTCGCCCATCATATTTTTCTTCTTGTCCCTACAGGCCGGGGAAAATATATTGTAGACAGCGAAATCAATGCAAAAGAGTACGAAGAAACCTTGAACTGGTTTTATGATCAAAGTCAAAAAACAAGTCTACAGCTTAAGGCGACCTGTGCACCGCACTATTATAGAATATTACGGCAGCGAGCCAAAAAAGACGGTAAAAAAATAAGTTTTGAAACCCATGGACTTGATGCCGTTACGCGAGGGTGTCTTGCCGGAACAGGATTTTGTTTTATTTCCCATGTGGGAAGAGTTCAAACGTGCGGATTCCTTGATGTGGAATGTGGTGACATTACCCAACAAACATTTAAAGATGTCTGGGAAAATTCTCAAGTTTTTAACACGCTCAGAGATTTTAATAATCTTGAAAGCAAATGCGGTATTTGTGAGTTTAAAAGAGTTTGTGGCGGATGCCGGGCCCGCGCCTATGAAGCGACAGGAAATTATCTTTCAGAAGAACCGTTATGTTCCTATCAGCCGGTAATAACCAAATAAATTTGATTTAACTCGTTTGATTCAAGAAGTTCCCAGCCTCTTTTTTGTACATCTTATCAAATGGAGTTGAGCATTAATGTAATGGGTCGGTCTTCCTCTGCAATTCCCGCAAAGCGCACCGGTCCAGGACGTCTGTATCGGTCCGGGTTCCCGTCAGCTGCCATCCATCCATCCCTTAAGGCTTTAAAAACTCTGAAGGCATTTGAATCTAAATCCACCAGGCTTTTTTCAATCACAAGCTCCAGCTTTCCTTTTCTTTCCTCAAGACGCATCAATTTTGTAATGGGGATACCGATGGGTTCCCACTTATCAAATTTTTTCTCAAGATTCTTGATAGCAGCCATTTGTCCTGTTGCGCCATTTGCGATGAGATGGAATGATGTAAGACCAAGGTTGTAGGTATAATTACAGTCAAAATATGTTGGATCAGACCCCCGGCCATCATATCCGTAAAAATGGATCTGCGTTTTAAATTTGGGATCAGATTTTTTAAATATCTGGGCAATAGGTTCCGGTATATTGTCATTCTGATTGATCACCTCAGTATTGATTAATACCTGCTTCAATGTTTTCAGGGAAATGATGGATTCTTTAATTAACATATATTTATCTTCAGGATTATTAAATAAGACCTTCGCAATTTTATCTGGAATAAATTTAGAGTTTTTCATGGTTGATTCGTAATAGGATCTTTCAATACCGATTTTGTATTTTCCCTGTTCCTTTAAAATGGTTAGATATTCTTTGACCATATCCATGATAATATCTTCAGTTTTTACCTGGGAAAATTGAAAATTGCCATGGGTATCTCTTTCCATTAGCAGGCCTTCTCGAAAAAATGCCGGCAGCTGGTTAAATAAATCATCATCCCTTAAATTCCAGATGGAAAATTTGTCTCTGTCTCCCATACCCCGGGTCAGTCGCCTTAAGTATTCAAGTTTGGCATTTAATGTTGGAAATGAGGTGTGGAAATCAATGTCATGAGTGAGGTTATAATCCGCAATAATAGCATTCAATTTGATAATAAATACCTGGATTTCATTTATAAACTCAAGAATACCTTCCGGAACAATCATTACGCCGAAATTTTTTCCGTTTGCAGCTCTTCGAACAATGGTATCACATATTAACCTGGACAAATGGCGCAATGTCATGCCATATGCCGTGTAATCAATTGTTCCTTTTTTTTTGGCTTTTTCAATTCTATGATGATCAGTATAATCGGCCAGCTCTTCACCAATAAAAGAAAGGTTGGCATGGGTTTGGAAAGCACATTCCAGTGTCAGGTGACTTGCGACTCTTCCCATTACTTTACAAACATGCCAGTATTTAATGTCTGAACTGGCATCGGAAGTAAGGTTACTGATATTTTGTGAAAATGCCCTTGCTGCAGTATGAAATCCGAATGATATGGCACAAAGTGTTTCTTTGTCATCAGTTTTTACCTGTATGTCGCCGTCAATGGTTTTTGGCACACCAATGACCTTAATGCCGGCACTTTTAAACCGCTGAGCAAGAAAAACCGCATTTGTATTTGAATCATCCCCTCCGATCACCACCAGGGCGTCAAGTTCAAGGTCCATGCAAGTTTTTAACGATAATTCCATTTTATTTTTGGAATCGATTTTGGTTCTCCCGGTCTTGATCATGGAAAACCCACCCAAATTCCGATATGCATCCACAAGGCTCTGGGTTATTTCAATATATTTTGATTCAAGCAAACCGTCAGGCCCTGAAAGAAATCCAAATACTCTAGATTCTGAATTATACTTTTTCACCTCATCATAAAGCCCTGCAACCACATTATGACCGCCAGGTGCAGGTCCTCCTGAAAAAAGCACACCAATATTCCGGCGTATCTTAAATGCCTGTTTGGCTTTTTCGGTCTTTCCCTCCCCGGGAATAATCTTTTGAACAATATTATTATTAATATCAGGAAGCAATCTTTCTGCTTCCTTGTTATTGCTGAATTTATATTCCGGACAATCTTTGATATTTGTATATTTTGAAGAAAAAATCTTAATTTTCTTTGGAGAAAAGGACCGTCTTTCAATGGTTTCAGTATTTACATTCGAGGTCACATGACCTGTTTTAGGATGATTTAATAAAAATTCAAGTGATTTACAACTCTGATTCTCCATATCCGCTCCTGTTATCCATTCAAATCAATTGACTAAAACCTAAATTTCTTCCTTTTACTTTGACCTGGTTAAACGATAATATTCTATTTTTAACCACAGATGGATAGAAAGTAAAGCCTCATTATTGATTTTCGGCTGAAAGGCCAATGTTCATTTTTGTACTCAAATATCCATCCATCATTAAATGAACAATATGATGAACAACACAAACAAGTAAAGCAATTCCAAATTCATCAAAATAAGTTACCTGGATCATGGCTGATAAGGCCAGGGTCTTCTGTGAGCCCATAAAAATAACACTTTCCCTGCTACCTTTTTTTACACTAAAAAGTTTCACCAATAAAAAAGAAAATCCCAAAAGCATTAAGTGGAAAGCACTGACAAGAACCACTATATAAAAAAAAGCCGCGCCTTCTCCCAAAAGCACCTGCTTTGCCCCTGCAAGGGAAATAAAGACAATACCGATAATCATCCACTGATTAATGATCTGCAACTTGAATTTTCTCAACTGATTTTCTTTAAAAACCATAGCCCTCACCACTATCCCGATCAGCAGGGGGAAAAGAACAAGCAGGATCAATTTAATGAGAATGGCGCTCTGATCGATTCCCAGTTCTTTTTCCATGTTTTGGAATGACAAAAGGACCGAAAGTATTACAGGAATGGAGAAGATACCGATAAAATTCGATAAAACCGTCACAAAAAGAGCATGGGCCATATTTCCACCTGCAACTCCTGTCATCACAATCCCGGAAGACAGCGTTGTGGGCATTACGGCCACAATAAAAAGTCCAATGACCACCCCGGTTTCAAGAGGGAGAAGACAAAGCAAGCCGGCTGCGATTGGTGAAAAAACAATAATGACTGACAATGACAAAAGCGTTGATTTAATATCTTTAATCCCAGCCCTTATCTGATCACTTTCTATCAAAAGACCTGAAATAATAAAGATCAAAAATATCATGATTTCAGGACCATGGTTATCCTTTAGAACAATCCCGATTTTTGCCAGGGTGTTTGACTGGTCTAAGATGACCACTGCAAAAGTGAGAACAAGACTGAGTAAAAACCATTGTTTTTTAACTTTTTGTATCATACATATCTCTCAATAATTAAAATTAATAGGGATATCTATGACACATTACGGCTTGAGTCAATATTTCGTTCAAATTTTCACTCACACTCCTTGATTCTGGTTCAAGAAAAATGTAAAAGATCATACAAACAAAATAGAATTCAAGGAGTGAGTAAAATTGGGGTTTAATATATTTAAAAAAAAGACTTCTGAAAAGAAAGAGCAGGGAACAGGAATCTTTTCAAGGCTGAAAAGTGGGCTGTCAAAAACAAGGCAGGTATTAACCACTGATGTTAATGACCTTTTTGTTTCCAGTAAGGCGATTGATGAAGCGCTTTTTGAAGAGTTGGAAGAACTGTTGATTACATCAGATCTTGGAATTGATGTAACCATGGAAATGATGGAAAGAATAAAGAAAAAGGCTAAAAAACTTTCCAATGCAGATGAACTCAAACAGGTGTTAAAAGAAGAATTGATCGGACTGTTCCCAAAAAATAATGATACCACAAAAGAAAAAGCGATTACAAAACCCCATGTTATAATGGTAGTTGGCGTCAATGGAACCGGCAAAACCACCACGTTGGGAAAACTTGCCATGAAGTTCACATCCCAGGGGAAAAAAGTGCTCATTGCCGCATCAGATACATTCAGAGCGGCCGCAATTGAACAAGTCGAGATCTGGGCAAATCGATCCAATGCATCTATTGTCAAACATAAAGAAGGCTCTGATCCGGCAGCCGTTGCCTATGATTCTGTTGAAGCATCTCTTGCCAGGGATATTGACATTGTATTAATTGATACGGCCGGCAGGCTTCATACCCAAAAAAATCTAATGGAAGAGCTTAAAAAAATAAAGCGGTCTATTAATAAAAAGCTGCCCGGTGCTCCCCATGAGGTATTAATGGTTTTAGATGCGACAACCGGGCAAAATGCAATTTCCCAGGCAAACCTGTTTAATGAAGCCGTTGAACTTACCCAGATTGCTTTGACAAAACTTGACGGAACTGCCAAAGGTGGTATTGTTGCCGCTATTGCAAGCACTATGAATCTGCCGATAAAATATATTGGTGTGGGAGAAAAAATTGAAGATCTTCAGGATTTTGATTCAAAACTCTTTATTAACGCATTATTTGATTAAAGCATCATAGGGATTACTCTGACAATGTTTGGAATCGAAAATTACCTGGGATTTATTCTTGCCGCAATTATTCTCACCCTGACACCGGGTGTTGATACCATGTATATACTGACCAGAAGCGTTTCCCAGGGGAGAACTGTAGGGCTGGTATCAGTTGCCGGGATTATGTCCGGTTGTATTGTCCATGTCCTTTGTGCAGCATTTGGATTGTCTCTGATTTTATCAAGCTCTGCTTTTATTTTTATGCTGGTTAAATGGACCGGAGCAATCTATCTGATTTATCTTGGCATAAAAACACTTTTGGAAAAAAACAAAGCATTTGAAATTTCTCAATCTGAATATGCGGTTAGGGATCTTGTGAAAACATACAAGCAAGGAGTGCTCACCAATGTTTTAAACCCTAAGGTAGGGTTATTTTTTCTCTCTTTTTTACCTCAATTCATTAATCCAAATCATGTAAACGGCCCAATACCTTTTCTCATTCTGGGGGGCACTTTCCTTGTAACCGGAACGATTTGGTGTCTTTTTCTATCATTGACCGCCGCATTAATGACAAATACATTAAGAAATAACAAAATAGTGGGAATCTTATTACAGAGACTTTCCGGTATGATTTTTATTGGATTTGGATTAAAACTCGGCTTTGATAATGATTGATTATTTAAATTAATCGTACGATAATGACCCTATGATGATGACCCTGGAATGAACCAGAAGTCAATCTGTTAAGATATTATGGCAATACACTTAACCAATGTTATGGGGAGGAGATAATGAAACTTTCACAAAAAGAAATAAAAACGTTGTTAAAAGAATGGAACCTTGCCTGGGAAAAGCATGACCTTGATAAGGTAATGACATTTTTCCACAATGATATCTTTTTTGAAAACTGGACCGGTGCTTATATTAAGGGCATAAAAGCACTTAGAAATGCCTGGGAACCCTGGTTTGACAATCATGGTGACTTCAGGTTCCTGGAAGAAGAAACTTTTATTGATGAACTGCACCAAAAGGTTCTCTATAGATGGATTCTTGAGTGGCCTTCGACTGAACCGGGTTTTGAAGACAAATCTGAAATCAGAAAAGGCGTGGATGTGATTCACTTTAAAGATGGAAAAATTATTAATAAGCTGACTTATACGAAAACAACAGTTGAGATTGATAACAAGAGACTGCCTCTGCATTTATAGATTGTCCGGGCACGATCATATTCTCTGCTTTCCATTTAACGCTTGTCAAACATACCTGTCATTTTATCAAGGAAATCATCGGGTACGATATTAAGCTTTTTAAAATTATCCGATGTAAAAAGAGCAAATTCACCCGTACTCATTGTACACAGCCGGCCTTTTTCATTATAGATTTCTCCAGCCATTATGGCATTTCGTTCATCGATCCGTTCTTTAATATACCCAAAAATTTCAAGCCTTGATCCGATGATAACAGGCATTAAAAAAGAAGTGCTCATGGTTTTTGTCAGGATAAACCGTTTTGAAAGATAGATGGCAGCCCACCCCATAATTTCATCACATATGGTAGACAGCACCCCTCCGTGTACAATATTGCTCCACCCTCTTAAATGGTCCGGCACAGTAACAATGGACCGAAGTTTTTCTCCATTGCTTTCAAAGGTCATCTTAAGCCCACGATGATTTTCAGAACCGCACCCAAAACAATTCGTATCCACATTGGGGATTTTCTCCCATTCTTTTGTATTCATCTTTTTCTCCGGCAACGGTTTTCCTTATACAAGTTTTTTAAGCAAGGCAGCAAACCAATTTTCATCCATTATTTCAACCCCAAGGGTTTGCGCTTTTTCAAGCTTGGAGCCTGCATTTTCTCCAGCAATGAGAAAGTCGGTTTTCGAACTGATACTTGACGTAACACTGGCGCCGAGCTTTTCAAGTTGTTTTTTGGCCTCACTGCGAGGCATACTCTGCAATGTACCGGTCAGCACGATTCGTTTATTGTTAAACGGGTTATCGTGGGATTCAGCAATGACAGGTTGATCGTTGGTGATAATGACACCTGAATAAATGATATCTTCGAGAATCGTCTTATTTTCAAAATTAGAAAAGAATTTGCAAACCGCAGATGCTGTTTCCGGGCCGATTCCATTGATTTCTTCTAAAACTTCTTCAGATGTTTCCATGATATCCTTAAGCGTGGAAAATCTTTCTGAGATCAGTTTGGCTGCATTTTCTCCTGTATGATCAATCCCCAGTGCATAAACAAAGCGTCTTAAAGAAATATTCTTTGATTTCTCTATTGACCGGGTAAGGTTGGTTGCAGATTTTTGAGCCATCCGGTCAAGACAGGCCAATTTCTCTTTTTCCAGAAAAAAAACATCTGCAAATGATTTTAGCATGCCTTCATCCACCAATTGAACGACGATCTTTTTTCCAAGTCCGTCTATGTCAAACGCTTTTTTTGAAACAAAATGCTTGATCCTCTCTTTTAACTGGGCCTGGCAGGATGCATTGACACACTTATTGATTATGGACTTATCCAGTTTAACTTTTTCGATTTTACTTTTGCAGACCGGACAATGAACCGGCATTTCAAAAGGGACTTCATCCCCCTTTCTTTCTGATTCGATGATTTTCACCACCTTTGGTATGACATCCCCTGCCCTCATTACCAAAGCCTTATCACCAATCCGGATATCTTTTCTTTTTATTTCATCTTCATTGTGCAAGGTTGCCCTTGAGACCATGGCTCCGCCAATATTGACGCCTTCCAGTATGGCAACAGGGGTTAAGGTTCCTGTCCGCCCGACCTGAACAATAATATCCTTTATGGTTGTAGTCTTCTGCATGGCAGGAAATTTATAGGCAATGGCCCATCTCGGACTTTTAATTTTTTCACCCAATTGCTGTTGCAAGAAAATATCATCGACCTTGATCACCATGCCGTCAATTTCATAGGAAAGGCTATCCCTCAGTGCTTCAAGTTCCTTATAGAATTTTAAAACCCCGTCTATGGTCAGCCCTGACTTTATATGCGAATTCACTGGAAAACCAAAATCTTTGAGTGTATCGAGCATCAGTGACTGGCTTTGAAAAGAAATCCCCTGTACAAAGCCTGTGCCATAGACAAATATATCCAGAGGACGGGATGCTGTTATTTTAGAATCCAATTGCCGTAAAGAGCCGGCTGCTGCATTTCTCGGGTTGGCAAAAACGTTTTCTCCATGTTCAAGGCGGATTTTGTTCAGACGATCGAAATCAGTACGCTTGATGATGATCTCTCCCCTGACTTCAAGCAGGGAAGGCGCTCTCATTTTTACCTCATGTAATTTTAAGGGAACAGACCTGATGGTCCTGACATTTTGGGTGATCACTTCACCAGTGACGCCATCCCCCCGGGTGGTTGCCTGTACAAGTGTTCCGTTTTCATATTTTAATTCAACCGCAACCCCATCCAGCTTGGGTTCAGCCGCATATAAGATATCCTCTCGATTTAAATTCTTAACACTTCTTTTATAAAAATCCAAAACATCCTGATCATTAAAGGCATTATCAAGACTTAACATGGGAATTGAATGAATGGCTTGCTGAAAGCCGGTTAAAGGCGGGGCCCCCACTCTTTTTGTCGGCGAATCAGGAGTTGAAAATTGAGGAAATTCTTCTTCTATTTCAATGAGACGTTTGAGCATCATGTCATACTCAACATCTGAAATCACAGGATCATCCAGGACATGATATTGATAGCTGTGCCCTGTCAATTCCTTTTGAAGTCTTCTGGCTTCTTTTTTTATCTGGTCTGTATTTTGGTCATTCATTTTCACACAATTTTTCAGCAAAGGCTATCACTGATTCACATGCTTTCTGCCGTGCCAGTTTAAAGCGTTTTTTCCTGAATCCGTGATCCCAGTCTTTTGATGCCACACTGTCAGACACGACAAGGAGTCCTGCAATTTGGACGTTTCGATATTGGGCAACTGAAAAAAGAGCTGAACATTCCATTTCAACTGCCTGAGCCCCAAGTTTCCTGAAATGCGCCACTTTATTTTCCGTCTCCCTGTAAATGGCATCCGTGGTCCAGATGATTGCTCTTTGGAAACCAATTTCACTATCTGTCAAGTGATCTGACAATTGATCCGTTAAATTCAAATCAGGGGTTGAACTAGGGATATCGCTGTCCAGAACTTTGTAATTGCAGGATGTTCCCTCATCCACAAGGGCCTTGGCGGGAAGAATAATATCTCCTACCTCTAACTGATCCGTCACAGCCCCGCACCAGCCAATGACAATTATTTTATCAGCTCCTTTCGCAATTAAAGACTCTAAAAGCATTGCAGCATAAGGAGCACCGATAAAAGGTCCGGCAATAGAAATACCCTTATCACAGATATCTGGTGTCATAAGGGTACTCATAAAAAAAGGTGCTGTCTCAGGGTTTACGGCATTTAATTTTATGAGCTTAATATCGGGCTCACAACTCACCATCACAGCCACAGAACCGATATCAGGCGCTCGCCGTGCCCCAAGTGGAGGTACTATGGATTCATTATCCAGGTCCGACCAGGTCGGATAATTCATCCTTCACCTCATCTATGATCTCATAAACCCATGCAATGTCTTCAATAGAAAGCCTTCCTGCCTTTGAAGGCGCCCTGTCAGTCCCATCTTTCTTTTTCAGAATTCTGGGACCCAACTGGACTTTTGGTTCTCCTTCCCCATACTGATGGATCGAAATGAGAAGCCCTGTCTCTTCATTTTTCCATTCTTTTAGTTTTTTATCCTTTTCAGGATCATATCCTGCCATACCTCTTTCCCCCACGGTAAAATTTCATGTTCTACAGCATAGAAAAATCTGCAATATTTTTAAATAATCCTGACACGGATGATAACAAAGCAATTCTGTTTTGTCTTAATTTTGTATCCTCAGCCATCACCATAACATCCTCAAAAAAAGTGTCCACTTTGGGTCTTAAAGTAGCAATATGCGAGAGTGCTTTATCATAGTTTCCTTCTTGAATCAAACCTTCCACGATTTGACGGACCTCATTGACAGCACTGAATAATCCTTTTTCACAAAGGTCTTCAAAAAGACTTTCATCCACGGATAACCCGCTTGTAGTGGTTGCTTTTTTAAGAATATTTTCAACCCGTTTAAACGTAATTGAAAGCGGTTCAAAATCCGGTTCTTTTCTTAAAGAGTCCAGCGCCTTAACCCTTAAAACAACATCCGGGATATTATCAAAGGATGCCCGGAAAGCCGAATTAACCGCTTCTTTTGAAAAGCCCGTATCGGTTAAAATATTGACCATTCTATTTTTAAGGAATTCTATGATTTTCAAAGATATCTCTTCTTTTTCAGCCGCATTATCAATATATGCATCAAGCCCTTTATCGATCATTGAAGTAAACGAGAAAACCAGATTTTCTTCCAGCATTATCTGGATGATACCAATTCCCTGCCGTCGCAGTGCATAGGGATCTGTACCGCCGGTTGGGATCAATCCAACGCAAAAACATCCGCAAATGGTATCCATCTTATCTGCAATGGCTAAAAGACAGGCAGTAGGATTTTCAGGCAGTTTGCCACCGGAATGGACGGGTCTGTAGTGTTGCTCAATGGCAAAGGCAACATCTTCTTTCTCTCCTGCTTTTAGTGCATAGGTCCTGCCGATAACGCCCTGAAGTTTTGTGAATTCAATAACTACCTGGCTGACAAGGTCTGACTTGCAAATTTGAGCCGCCCTTGTAACTTTCAGTTTCAAGACGTCCTTATCATTATAGGATGATTCACCGGCAAGGTGTTCAGCAAGACTTCCAATCCGCAGGGTTTTATCATAAACCGTTCCCAGTTTTTCCTGAAAGGTTACCTTTTTAAGCTTCTGGGTAAACTCATCCAATGAAGATTGAAGATCCACTTCATAGAAAAATTTTGCATCGGACAAACGGGCTCTCAATACTTTTTCATGACCTCTTGCCACAAGCGCCATATCCTTTGCTCTGGTATTGTTAACCGCGATGAACAACGGTTTTAAATTACCCTTTTCATCTCCCAGGGCAAAATATTTCTGATGTTCTCTCATGGCTGTGATCAAAACTTCATCCGGCACTTCAAGGAACTCATCATCAAATTTACCCACAACAGGGAATGGTGATTCCACAAGGTTTGTCACAATATTGATCAGTTCGTCATCTTTAAGAATCTTTGAGTCATGATCTTTAGCGCAGCTTTCAATGGCCTTTGTCAGCAGGGCCTTTCTTTTCTCAATATCCGGAATGACTCCGGCTGCTTCAGCAATCTCTACATATTTATCTGCTGATTCAATCTTCTGTTCTCCGGGATGCATGAACTGATGTCCCAGAATATAAGAAGAAGACTTTATATTCCCCACTTTGAAATCAAGATTTTTTTCCCCCAAAAGCCCCACCAGAGAAATAATGGGACGGCCAAAACTGATGGATAGATCTCCCCACCGCATACGTTTGGGAAACGGAATGGATAGAATCTCTTTTTCAAGAATGTTTTCAAGAATGAAAACTGTGGACTCGCACTTCTCTTCGATGACTGCGGTCAGGTACCTTCCCTTTTTTATATCTTCAACCTTGATTTGGTCAAGCGCCACTCCTGCCTTAGCGGCAAATTTTTCTGCGGCAAGGGTCGGGCTGCCGTTCTCGTCAAATCCGACCCTTTCAGGCGGGCCTGTGATAGTTGAGGTTTTCGGATTCTGCGTATCTGCGACATCTTCCACCATTAATGCAAGACGTCTGGGCGTTCCAAATGTCCGGGGCTCGCCGTGATCAATTCTCGCTTTATCCAGGGATGCAAGGATCTTCTCCTTAAAGGCATCCAAAGCAGGAATAATATAACCGGCCGGGATCTCTTCACTGCCAATTTCAATTAAAAGTGTATTCATTTTAATTTGCCCCCCCATTCTTTAATAACGGATGCCCCATTTCTTCTCTCTGTGTGAGATATGCTTTGGAACACGCCCTTGCAATATCCCTGATACGCTTAATATATCCTGTCCTTTCCGTCACACTGATGGCACCGCGTGCATCCAGGAGATTAAAGGTATGGGAACATTTTAAACAATATTCATAGGTGGGGATGACAAGCCCTTCTTTGATGATCCGATGCGCCTCCGCCTCGTATTTTTTAAACAGATCAAACAGCATATCCACATCTGCAACTTCAAAATTATAGGTTGACTGTTCCACTTCCTGGCTGTAATAGACATCTCTGTAAGTCACTTCATCGTTCCATTTAAGATCAAATACATTATCCACACCCTGTAGATACATGCAGATACGTTCCAGACCATAGGTCAGTTCGACAGGTACAGGGTTTACTTCCACGCTTCCTGTCACCTGAAAATAAGTAAACTGGGTGACTTCCATGCCATCCAGCCAGACTTCCCATCCAAGCCCTGAAGCACCAAGGGTCGGAGACTCCCAGTCATCTTCAACAAAACGGATGTCATGTTCAAGGGGATCAACACCAAGGGTTTTCATGGAATCCAGGTATAATTGCTGAACATCAGCCGGAGATGGTTTTAAGAGCACCTGATATTGGTAATAATGCTGAAGCCGGTTGGGATTTTCACCATAGCGGCCATCTGTCGGTCGTCTTGACGGCTGTACATAGGCAACCTTCCATGGTTCAGGTCCAAGCGCCTTTAAAAGTGTGGTGGGATGAAAGGTTCCTGCCCCCACTTCCATGTCATAGGATTGTATGAGAACACAACCCCGTTGAGCCCAGAAATTGTTTAGGTTTAAAATTACATCTTGAAAATTCATTTTGCTCCACTTTTTCAATAAAAATTTATGGTTAAAGTATTATAATACCTTTATTCTCAATTTTTGTGTCAAGAATCTTTGCATCCTTAACAGCCCCGAGTATGTCTTGCCAGAAGGGTTTTAAGGTTTCAATATCTCCGGCTTCTCCAACTGCCCAAAGACAGCCGCCGCCGCCTGCACCAGTGAATCTTGCACCACAACCACAATCCACAGCCTTTTCAAACAACTTTTTTCCGGTAATGTCAAGCACATCAGGTGTCATTTCAAGTCTTAATTTTGTTTCCCGGTTCATCAAATCGGCTGCCTGCCTGAAATTTTGGTTCTTTACAGCCTTTGAAAATTTTTTTGTTAAATCTGCAATTTTTTCAAAAACCGACCTTGTTTCACCGCAGACAAAAGAGTCAACCCATTGTTTATTAATATCTTTTGATACATGAGGAATTCCGCAGTACGAAACGAGTATATTTGAATTAAAGGCCTTAATGTCATTTTCATGCTCAAAGACAGGCATCCGTTCAAATTCAGGAGAAATCTTTCCCATTTTCCAGAACCATTGATTTACCCCTCCGAAAGCAGCCGCAAGCTGATCCTGCATACCACAGGGAACCCCTGCCACACTGGCTTCCATATAATGGGCAAGCCAGGCAATCTGTTCAGGATCTATTGATTTATCAAGTACTTTATAGAATGCCGAAACAAGCGCTACTGCTGCAGAAGAAGATCCCCCCAGGGCACTTTTGGGCGGTGATCCGGATTCGATGTGGATATGAACGCCATGGGCATCAAAATACTTTGCCACAGCAAACATCAGTCCCATGGGATGATTAAATGGGGGGTCATCTTTTTGAAAAACCGCACTTTCAAATCCCTTTGATGATACCTTGATATATCCTTTTTGCCAGGGAGAAAGACAAACAACAGTTCTTAAATCCAGGGCAATATTAAAACTTGATGGGGACAAAAAATTTAATGGCAAGAACAATGTACTGATATCCAGCGTACCGCCGAAATCCACCCTACAGGGGACTGAAGTATGAATTTGATTATGCTCAAGTTTTTTTTCTAAATTCATCTTTCCTGTCTTATCTGTTTAAGAAATTGCAGGCTTTTAAAATCCCTTCCAATATGAAACGGGATAAAGGCTTCCAATAGCATTTCTCCCTCTTCTATGGCAAAGTTTGAAAATTTCATTCTTTCCGCCCTGCTGATATCACTGTTGTTTATCCAGAAAAGCTGCTTTAAAGTGCCTTTTGAAACCGTCATACCATATTTCGATCTTCTTTTAACACAATTTTGGCAAATGATCCGACCTTCTTTAAAATCAAACCTGATACTTTTTTGTTCAATAAAATCAATAGGTGTTTTACATATATCACAATTTTCAATATTAGGAGAAAATCCGGATATACTCATAAATCTGATCTGAAAAAGAAGGCTTAGCGCTTCTTTGGATAGGATCCCTGCATTTAACGCATCAAGAGAAAAAAACAGCAGATCATACAAGCCGGACACAACTTTATCTTCCTCCAGCCAAAAATGAATCAACTCAACCCAAAAACTTGCATAGGCTGTTTTAAATACATCATACCGGATATTTGCAAATCCATTTTCAAGATCAGCCTGGGAAAGAATGATCAGACCATCTTTCTTTTTTTTAGGAAAAGTGCATTGAATGTGATTAACAGAAAAAAGATCAAATGCCCCTGAAAACCGTTTAATGCTCTTTTTCGCATTTTTGGCAATTACCGATATTTTCCCTTTGGATTTAGTTAAAAAACTGATGATAAAATCATGATCACCATATTCAATCTTTCTCAGCAATATGGCATCTGTAGTGAAACCAGGCATATGCAGCAGCTCTAAAGACCTAAAAGAAGAGTTGCTATCATAAAATAGCAATACACACTGACAATATCGATGGAAGTCGTGACAATTGGTCCTGTCGCAACGGCAGGATCAATATTGAGTCTTTCAAAAATAAGCGGGACCATGGAGCCCACAAGCGCTGCAAGGGACATGGAAGACAGGATAGCAAGACCAACGGCAAATGCCAACGGCAAAGCAAACAGCTCTGTAGCAAAAGCAAATCTCGCGATAACTCCGATGAAAAGACCATATGTGACACCCAGAATCAAACCTATTGCAAGTTCTTTTGAAACAACTTTGGAAAAATCCTGAAGATTAATTCTCCCTGTGGCAATACCCCGGACTACGATGGTGGAACTCTGGGTGCCGATATTTCCCCCCATCCCCATAATTACGGGAATAAACGCAGCCAGACTTGTAAATTTTGCAAGGCTTTCTTCAAATCCCCCTATAATGAAAAAGGCTGCCACGCCGCCCAAAAAACTTGCGAACAGCCAGGGAAGACGAATTCGTGTTCCTCTTAATACTGTCTGGGTTTCAATGTATTCTTCCCCCACTCCTGCCATTTTCAACATATCTTCCGTGGCAGCTTCATGGAGAATGTCAATAACATCATCAACTGTTACAATCCCTACAATCTTGTTATCATCATCCACAACAGGGACGGCCAGGTAATCATACCTTGCAACCAGCCTTGCCACTTCTTCCCTGTCCGTATAGGGCTTAACAGTAACAAGATCTTTTGCCATAAATTCTTTTAAAGGTTTTTCCGGATGTACAACAACCAACTGCCTTAACGAACTGACCCCAACCAGTTTTTCATATTCATCAATTACATAAATATAAAACGGCATTTCAACATCCAGATACTTGTTCTGTAATGCTTCAATAACCTGTTTAGCCGTCACTTCCTCTTCCAAAGCAATAAAATCAGTCACCATAAGGCTGCCGGCAGTGTCTTCCCCGTAGCTCATCAGCTGTTCGACATTATCGGATTCCTCTTTCTGCATCTTTGAAAGGATTTGATCTGAAAGGTCTTCATCTAAAAGGGTTAAAAGAGATGCGGCATCATCAGAAGGCATGTGATCAAAGATATCCACAAGCTTATTAAATTCTACATTTTTTACAAATTCCAGAAAAAGAGTCTCATCCAGCAAGGAAAAGAGATCACCGATTTGTTCAGGATCATGCATGAGCGTGAACAGTTTTTGACGGTTATCAGCAGACAGGTCTTTAAAAGCAATGGAAAGATCTGCCATATGGGTTTTGTTAATAATATTTACTAACTGTTTGGTTGCCCCGCGCCGTAACAGTCTTTTTAAACTGACATTTAAAATTTTTATCCGTTCATTGTGCATAATTTTCCCCGTTTAATAAGGCTAAAGCCAAATCAAAGCATTATTTTTATATGCGCCTTTTCCTTTAATGATTCAAGCCAGGTTTCAAATTTTTTCTCAACCTGCTCACGGTATAAAATTTCATGAATTTCGTCATAGGCTTGCTGTAATGTTTTGGCACCTTCCAGAACAATGTCTTCTATGTAAAAAATCTGAAATCCCTGTGCAGTCGAGATCACATTTGTAAATCCGCCTTTATTCAATTTTGATATACCATTTTTAATACTTTCAGAAAAATTATTAATGTCAAATATTCCAAGGTCACCGCCATCTGAAGCGTTGGGTGCGATTGAATAATTTTTTGCAAGAGTGATAAAATTTTCCTTTTTATCCAGTTTCCTTTTAATTTCTTTAATCTCATCCTCATTATCCATAAGGATATTTCTTAAGTGATGCTTCTTTTTACCGGAATATTTTTCAGCATCGGATTCATATCGTTTTTTTATATCAGATTCCGTTATAATCACCTTTGACTTTACCGAATAGTTAATCAACTTGGCTTGTAATATTTGCTTTTTGACATTTTCACGATATTCATTTAAAGTGAGCCCCTCCTGCTTCAAAGCATACTCAAACTCTTCCTGGCTCAGTGATTTGGCTTTCTTTACATTTTCTACTGCATTATTGACCTCAGTATCAGATACATTGATCTGATACTTCTTTGCTTCCTGCCGGGTTAATGATTGGTCAATCAATGCAGTGAGTATCTTTTTATTAATGTCCTGCATCATCTCTTTTTTCTTTTCATCCGGATACCCGGAAGACTCAATATTTTTCATATATGGAGCGGATTCTTTACTTAGCTGAACCAAAGTAACAATATCATCATCCACAATGGCAACAATCCTGTCGATAACATCTGCTGATACCGACCCACAAAAACTAAAGCTTATTATAATCAAAGAAAAAACAATCCAATTAATTTTTACTGCTTTTATCCGTGGCATTCTCACTTCCCTCTCTTTTTTCAATATCAAGTAAAAAAGTCTTTAGTTTGTCCTTATTGATTTCAACAGGATAATCCTTCCCGAGCTGTTGTATCCATTCATCGTATTGATCTTGAGTCTTTTGCAACCGAAGACGGGACACCAGTTCTTGTTCATTCTCGATTTTTTTTAAAACCAATGCCTTATTATCAGGATCCTGATCATCGGCAATATGATGCTTTTTGTAAAACTCCACAATATCCCGGGATGTGATTTCGATCTTTTTTTTAAGTTCCTGATCAATGAGCTTATCAATGATCATATTTTTCTTGAATCGTTTTTTCCAAAAAGAATATGATATGGCATTTTTTAACAATATCTGATCAAAGCTGTCATCGGGATAATCTTTTTTAAATTCTTCCTCGGCAGAGTCGACTTCCTGATCCGTAACATTAACGCTCTTATCAGCGGCAGCACTGAGAAGGATGATCTCTTCTGAAAGCATTTTAACAAGATGAATCACCATTTCATTATATTCTGCCGGATTTTCATGAATATTGTATGGATATGCAGCTTTTTTCAGATCAAGTTCTTCCAAAAAATCTGAACTGGTAATGGTCATTAATGGTGTTTTGATTAAAAACCGGGATACCTTTTCCTTTGCAGGTTCACTACAGCCCATAAGGCAAAGAGCGACAATAAAAACCCAGCAGATGAAACTCTTTTTTAAAAAACCTTTCAATCCTTTACCCCGACCTTGTTTTAATTCAAAAATAACCCTACAATAAAATTAATAAAAATAGCACTACGGTTTACTTTGTGCAAGACAATTCAAACTTTGGCAAATTATCCAGGGAAAAATTCAAATTGTAAATTAACAAAACTAAATAAAACTGGTGTCATCAATATCGAACAAACAAAATCAAGTACTAACCATATTATATGAACCCGTCAGGCTAAAGGAAAAACCTATGACTTTATTCAACCCGAAAACAGAAGAGTTTGAGCACCTTGATCCGGGATCAAAAAAAATTATGAAAAAAACCATTAATTTCTTTGAGACCCGGGGGAAGAAAAGGTTGAAATCAGATTATCATGAAAAGGTCTGGTATGAAGATTTCATTAAATTTTTAAAAGAAAACCAGATCTTTTCAACACTGCTCACACCCTCAAAGTATGCCATAGAAAATCCTGATGCCCGGTGGGATACCAGGCGAATCTGTGATTTCAACGAAATTCTGGGGTTTTACAACCTGTCCCACTGGTATACATGGCAGGTCTCTATTTTAGGACTCGGGCCCATATGGATGAGTCCCAATGAAGCTATTAAAAATAAAACCGCTCAATTATTAAAAGACGGCCATATCTTTGCCTTTGGCCTGTCAGAAAAAACCCATGGCGCAGACCTTTATTCTTCTGATATGTCTTTAACCCCTCTGGCCAAAGGACAATATGTGGCTGATGGCGGGAAATATTATATTGGCAATGCTAATATAGCCGGTATTGTTTCCACCTTTGGAAAAAATACTGAAACGGATGAGTATGTCTTTTTTGCAGTGAATCCTGAACATGAAAACTATGATCTTGTCCAGAATGTGGTGGACTGGGAGGGATATGTGGCTGAATACGCTTTAAACGGCTATCCTATTGCAGAAGAAGACATTCTTTCAACAGGACAGGATGCCTGGGATTCGGCATTGAACACCATTAATGTGGGAAAATTCAACCTTGGCTGGGCCTCCATCGGCATCTGCACCCATGCATTTTATGAAGGTCTGAACCATGCAGCATCCAGGAATCTTTATGGTAAATGGGTCACGGATTTTCCCCACATCAAACAGATGTTCGTTGATGCATATACACGGCTTGTTGCGATGAAACTGTTTTCCCAGCGTGCTTCAGACTACTTTAGAAGTGCTTCCAAGGATGATCGAAGATACCTTTTATATAATCCCATGGTTAAAATGAAGGTCCCCAGCCAGGGAGAGACTGTCATCAACCTGATATGGGATGTGATCGCTGCCAGGGGCTTTGAAAAAGATGTCTATTTTGAAATGGCGGCAACCGATATAAGGGCCCTTCCCAAACTGGAAGGAACTGTCCATGTGAACATGGCGCTCATTATCAAATTTATGGCCAATTACTTTTTCAACCCTGGTGATTTCCCTGAAATCGGTAGAAGAAATGATGCTGTCTGTGATGAATTTTTATTTAACCAGGGACTCACCAAAGGCCTTGGAAAAATCCAGTTTCATGATTTTAATATTGCTTACAACAGCGTAAACCTGCCAAATGTCAATATTTTTAAAGAACAGATAAAGCAATTGCAGGAAATGCTCTTAACGGCAACCCCTGATAAAAGCCAGGCCAGGAACATGGATTTTCTTTTATATCTTGGTGAAATGTTCACTCTTGTGGCTTATGGGCAGCTCATCATTGAGAAATTTAGTATGGATAAATTTGAAGAAGATTTATTGGAACAAATCTTTGACTTTATGATCAGGGACTTTTCAGAGTATGCATTAAAACTCTATTCAAAAACAGACACCTCGGATATCCAGATGGAATACTGCCAGAAAATGATTAAAAAACCGGTAAAGGATATAGAAAGATTCTCAAGAATCTGGGAACATCA
>NZ_JAUWQB010000048.1 GCF_030611305.1 Desulfobacula sp.
TCACTACATTGACGAGCAAAAAAATAAATATAATAAATACAGTGCGTTATATTTTCAACCCCATGGTTTTTTGATAAAATTAGCCTTGATTTTTAAAAAAATGACGAACTTGGGTTAAGAGGACTGTTAAATGGAAGTTATACACTTGTCAATTTAAAACTAAATCAAGAAATTTACCCTGTGAATGCTAACACAAATAAATCTTATTCTATTATTTATTTAAATAAAGAAAGTAATTCTAAATCAAGATATATTCTTCAACCATGTAGTATTTCCAATTCTCAATTCAGTACCACAACTAAAACTAACTCACATAAATTCCATAATACTTCCAATATCCTATACCCTAATATCTTAACCAGTAATCTTCTTTCTCATATACAAATCCTTATACATCTATCCAGTACTCAGGAGAATCTTTCAAATAGACTGATAAATAAGGCTCTCATGATTTCAAATGAGAAGCTATTGGATTACTTTATGAACTGGTTATTTTTCTTGAATAAAGACATCAAAATGGGAAAAGCTTACGAGGAAACAAAACGGCTTTATCGAGTCAGAAGAAGCCTTGGCAAGCTTGGTATGTCAGAATTGATTTTCAGGTTAAAATACCAATCACTTCATCGAGTGTATAATATGGAATCCTTCAAGAAAGGTGGTCGCTTCTATGGGGGAGCTCATCTGGACATTCAAAGCCATATGCGGGGATTTATCAGAATCAATGGTGAACCAGTGGTAGAGTGGGATTATGATGCCCTCCACATCTTTATGCTTTATCATCTCCGTGGACTTGACATAGATATAGAACAAGACCCATATGACATCATTGTTGGACCAGAAGAGAGAGGATTAAAGAAAACCGTACTGCTCACTGCCATCAATGCCAAAGATGATGAATTAGCAGTAAAAGGCATCCGAAAAGAACTTGTTGATGATGGAATAAAAGGAGAGGTCCTAACTAACAAATCGATTGAAAGTCTTCTTTACCGCGCGAAACTGGCACATCCCGACATTGCTGATGACATCGGTTCTGGTAAAGGCAGAATGCTTCAAAATCTTGACAGCAGAATTGCGGATGCCATCTTGACCAATCTAATGACTGAAAATATTCCAGCTTTGCCCGTTCATGACAGTTTTATCGTGCCCCAGCAGAACGAAGACCGATTACGGGAATTGATGATAGGTGAATATGAAAAGGTGATGAAATTCAAGCCAGGAATAACAAAAAAGAAAAATAGGAACCGACCAAAGAAATGGTCAAATTAAAATGAAAGGCACATACAGACCCTTCAAAATAAAAGGTGCTTTGTAAGCCTAGATGATTGGTGAGTATCAGAAAAGGATGGGATTTAAGCCCATTGTTGAGGTGAAATAATGAATAGAAAACTGAAAGGAGGTGATGAATTATGCTTATGGCTTAGTGAAGGGATGATTTATTCATCCCATACTGCATACCAAAATACTTCAACGAGCGTCATCTCGTAAATCTGTTGGTGTAGCGGTTTATTGACCGCATAGGGCACACGCCGCCCTGCAAGTCCGTGGATAGGCTACGGGATAATTGAAGTATTGTGGGGCAATAATGTTAGAAAATGAACTTGGTAAAAGCCTTACACCGAAGTATGTCGCAAAGTACCTTGGTGTAAATGTTAAATTAATTCGGCAAAATTATAAAAAACTAGGTGGAATGCGCTTGGGTCATCGTTTCATTTTTTTTGAGAAAGGAGTTGAAAATGCCATATGCAAAGAATGGGAAATGGAAAGCCCAAGTGAGGAAGTACGGAAAGAGGAAAGAAAAAACGTTCAAGACAAAGAAAGAAGCACTGGCATGGGAAAGCAAAATGCATCAGTCAGAAAGCGAATGGGAAGAAAAGACGAACACAACCTGCTTGATTGATTGGGCAGAAGCCTACTTAAATTATTGTCTGGGGGAGTTTGTTAAAAAAACGTATAAAGAAAAGCAGAGTGCTTTTAAGCGCTTTTTTAAGAGTGTTGACCCATATCTTGATGTAGCAAACCTAACCCGAGGAATAGCCTTGAAGCATCTTACAGATCAGAAAGAGGATAGGAGCGGGTATGCTTCCAATAAAGACAGAAAAAATCTATTGGCAGGTTGGAACTGGGGAATGGAGTTTATGGAGCCACGGTTGCCACTGGAAAATCCTTTTGCCGTACCCAAGAGGCGAGAGGATAGGTCTCCGAGGTATATTCCACCAGTAGAAGACTTTTGGAAAGCTTTTGGTATTACAAAAGGACAAGATAGGGTAATGCTAATGACTTTCTTATATACTGCTTGTCGGCGTGGGGAGGCTTTCAGACTCAAATGGGATGATGTTGATTTTGAGAAAAATCGTATCCGTCTGTGGACCCGTAAGCGGGAGAGTGGATCGTTGGAGCCCGATTGGCTTCCTATGATTAAAGAGCTTCGTATGGAATTGATAAAGTGGAAAATGGTCTGCCCTGTTAAAAGCGAGTATGTTTTTGTATGTCTGGAAAAGAAACATTTTTGTGTTGAGTTTTACGGTGGACCATTTAAACACCGACAGCATTTTATGAAAAAACTTTGTAAAAAAGCTAATGTCAAACCATTTGGCTTCCACTCCATAAGACATTTGACAGCTAGTATCCTTTATTTCAAGGGTGTCAGCCAGTCAGCAATTCAAGACATTCTCCGGCACAAGAATCCAACGACGACAAATAGATATTTGAAAACGTTTGGACCTAAAAATGCAAGAAAGGCATTAGAAACTTTATCAACGTGTTATAATGATAGTGAGGTAAGGATAGATGATGTTCCAATTGATATATTTGGGCAGTAAAATAAAAAAAGCCGTCCAAGGAGCCGTCAACTCTTTGAATGACTTTTTGTCAAGTTTGTAACAAGCTGTTATCAATGGTGATCCCACGGGGAATCGAACCCCGGTTTCCGGCGTGAGAGGCCAGCGTCCTAACCGCTAGACGATGGGACCACAAAAAGTACTTATATTTATATTAAAGTGTGTATATTGTCAAATAAAATTACCGGCTTATGCGGGCTTCTTTTTTTGTCCTTTTTTGAAACCAAAGATAAGATATATCAGCCAGCCTATGATGGGAATGATGGCAATAAAGTGCCAGATGATTTTGACTTTTATTGACCCGAAATCCTTAAGGATAATGTCGATTAAGGCCAGCATGGTCAGGCCGAAAGATATGGCAGAAATAAGCAGGATATATAAAATGGTTTGGTCCATCAGGGATGATTTTTTTATCCTTTTAACTTGTCTGAGATTTTTAACAATATGTCCACATAGTAATTACTGTGGTTATAGCTGAATAATACCTTATGCTGTTTTTGCCTTGCAATTCCGGGTTTCCAGCCATGATGTTTCAGGTAGTTGGCCACGCTGAAAATGGCATCGGCATGGGTGAAAAGATCGATTTTGCCATCGTTGTTTCCATCTTTGGCAAGTTTGAGAGCATTGGAAGGCATGAATTGAGAAATTCCCAGGGCTCCTGCATATGAGCCTTTGATGCTTTCGGGCGCAATCTTTTCTTGTTCTGAATATTTGATGAGTGCTTTGAGTTCCTCATATCCCCATTTTGATCGTTTCGCAACTTTTTTTATAAAGGCCTCTTTTTCGGTTTTTTTCTTGTCAGGAATGGAGTTCCAAATCCTTTCCCTCAATGTATCATCTGTCAACGCAGCCATGGTGGAAAGGGTGTTAATAACGGTTCGTTTTCCAAGATATGCACCAAGCCGTGTTTCAACAAGCAAAATAGCGGTGACAATTGTTTTATCAACGCCATATGTTTTTTGCGCCTGGTCAAGAGCATTTTTATGAGCGTCTAAATATTTCAAGGCATTTTTAATAGATTTTTTTGATGTAAACTGGTTGTAGTTAAGACTTGACTCTGTATGAACAAAGAACAGGGAGACACCTTCAGGATTGAAAAAAATATTTTTGTTGGAAAACAATAGTTCCACCTTTTTTTTTTCAAATCCATCATGGATAAGTTGTTGGATTAATTTGTCAAATTCATTGCCTTTCTTAGTTTCATGCCCCGACAAAGGAGAGGATAGGATTAAAAAGGAGATGAAAATAAAAAAAGTGATAAGTTTTGTGTGTAATGATGGCAACGTAAGTCTCATGGTTTTTTTTGCCCGCTCCTTTTTTTTCGATCATATGCCAGACATCGCAAAATTGTAAAAAGAACCATACGATTACAATTTTTACTTCTTATATCCTATTTTTTTTCGGATTGCATTAAAAAAATATGGCAGGGAAAATAATCAGGAGTTTTTCTATAAAAAACACCCGGTCACGGTAACTGCAGATGACCGGGTGTCGGTTTGGTTTAAATCCTTTAAAAAGGTTTAAATGTCGTAATAGAGATAGAATTCATGGGGATGAGGACGACTGATAACCGGTTTAACTTCGTTTTCCATTTTATAGTCAATCCAGTATTCAATTACATCTTTGGTAAATACATCGCCTTTCAGCAGAAAATCATGATCTTCTTTCAGGGCATTCAGCGCTTCTTCCAGGGAACCTGGTGCGGATTCCATTTCAGCAAGCTCTTCCGGTGGAAGATCATAAATGTTTTTGTCCATTGGATCGCCCGGATCGATTTTGTTCTGGATACCGTCAATCATGGCCATTGCAATGGCTGCAAAAGCCATGTACCCGTTGCATGAGGGATCTGGGGTCCGAAATTCGATACGCTTGGCTTTGGGAGATCCCGAATACATGGGCAGGCGGATGGCCGCACTTCTGTTCCTGCTGGAATATGCAAGGTTGATCGGGGCTTCAAAACCCGGAACAAGTCGCTTGTAGGAGTTGGTAGTGGGATTCGTTATAGCACAAAGAGCTTTGCAATGTTTCATGATGCCGCCGATGGAGTAAAGGGCCATATCTGACATGCCGGCATACTTGTTACCCGCAAATAAAGGAACCCCATCTTTCCAGAAACTCATATGGGTGTGCATGCCGGTTCCATTGTCACCATACAATGGTTTGGGCATGAAGGTGACGGTGTGATCATGTTTAGCGGCAACATTTTTAAGGACATATTTGAACCATGCAAGGCTGTCTCCCATGTTTAAAAGGGAATCAAATCGAAGATCGATTTCAGATTGGCCGGCTGCGCCGACTTCATGGTGCTGACATTCCATGGCAATCCCGAGGTCTTCCAGGGTCAGCATCATCTCGGTTCTCATGTCCTGATATTTATCTGCTGGGGGCAAGGGGAAATATCCTTGTTTCGGTCGGATTTTGTGTCCAAGGTTAGGCATTTCATCTGAGCCGGTATTCCAATGTGCTTCAGGAGAATCAATCTCGAAAAAGGAGGCATTGGGTTCGGAAGAATAGCGAATATTGCTGAAGATGAAAAATTCAGGTTCAGGTCCAACATAGATAGTATCTCCCAGGCCCGTGCTTTTGATATATTGTTCAACTTTTTTAGCAATGCCCCTTGGATCCCGGCTATAAGCTTCCATGGTAATGGGATCATGGATATTACCGATGATGGCAAGGGTCGGAACCTTGAAAAAGGGATCAATTTTAGCAGTTCCGGCTTCAGGGATAACAATCATATCAGAGTTATCAATATTCTGCCATGCCCTCATGCTTGATCCGTCAAATCCAAATCCGTCTTCAAATGCAGACTCTCCAAACTCACCAACAGGGACTGAAAAGTGCTGCCATGTGCCGATAAAATCCATGTATCGGAGATCAACGACTTTTACACCATTTTCTTTTGTCATTGCTATTACATCTTTGGGTGTCATTTTGTTTCCTCTCTTAAAGTGGTATTAATATATATTAAAGTGCATCTGTCCCTGTCTCACCGGTTCTTACCCGGATGACCTGTTCAACAGGTGACACAAAAATTTTTCCATCTCCGATTTTTCCGCTTTTGGCAGCGTTCCTGACAGTTTCGACAGTTTCGTCTGCTCTATCATCGCTGACAACGATTTCAACTTTTATTTTGGGTACAAAGTCCACAACATATTCCGCGCCTCTGTATATTTCCTTATGCCCCTTTTGCCGGCCATATCCGTTAACTTCGGTAACCGTCATTCCATAGATACCGATTTCGCTTAAGGCTTCTTTTACATCATCCAGTTTGAATGGTTTTAGAATTGCCTCAATTTTTTTCATTATTAACCTCCTTTGAATATATTTGTGGAAGACTTTTCAAAATCGCATTTTTTATCTGCGCCAGTCCTTGTTCAGTTTCAATTTTTGCATCATTTTCAAGACTTCTGACATAAAAAATATCAATTACCTGGTCGACTTTTGTGGCGACCATGGCAACATTGACATTTGTATGACTCCGGTACAATGCATTGGTAATGGAAAATAAAAGCCCTGGAAAATCATAGGTAAACACTTCAATGATGGTAAAAAAGCTGGATGTTTCATTGTCGATCCGGATGGTATTAGGTTCGGGAGTTTTGCCGGAGGATACCCTAAGCGTTCGGGGTATTTTATCCAGGGCGTTATCCAGGAAATGATCGTCGCTAATGGCAAGGATCAGATCGTTTTCCGCCTTTTCCCATTTTTCTTTTTCAAAAATTCTATCTTTGGGTGGTTTGACCTTGAAAATATCTATCACATGTTCTTCCCCAAGCGAATAGGCCTGGGAAGCAACGATGCCCAAACCGTTTAAAAAGAAAACCCCTGCAATTTTTGAATAAAACCCGGGTTTGTCTTTTCCGCAAATGGATACGGTACGGATATCCGAGTCATTATCCTTTGATATTTGCCAGATAAAATCTTTGGCCTTAAGATTCCTGTAAAGATTTATATGGTTGACAATGTTTTTCGATGGAACATGGACCAGATACCTTTGGGGCATGGATTCAAGCTGTTTGTTTATTTCATCCTCGCGCCACCCTTGTTTTAAAAGTCGTAGAACTTCATTTTTCTTTTTGTCGATGACTCTCTGGGTTCTCTTTGATGCCAGATCTCCTTTTTTAAGGATACCCATTGTTTTTAAAAAGAGATCTTTTAAAAGATTTTCAGTCCAATCATTCCAGGCCTTGGGCCCTGTTGCCTTGGAGTCTGCCACGGTCAGCAAATAGAGCATTCTTAATAGTCTGATTTTTCCAATCTTATTGGCCATGTATACAGCGGTTTCTTCATCCGAGATATCTCTTCGGGTAGCAGTCTTTACAAAAATAAGATGGTTTTCAATTAAAAAAACAGCGTCTTCGATTTCTGTTGAATTGAATCCAAATCGTTCGAAAATGGGTTTTGCTATCTTTGCGCCCCTCTTTGAATGTTCTTTTGCAGGATCTGATTTGCCGATATCGTGGAGCAGGGCTGTAAAAAACAAGATATTTTTATTTCTTACTTCCTTGAATACTGAATAATAAAGGGTGTCCGCGGCTGACTCACTGTAACCTTTAAAGCTGTTAATGATCTGGACGCATCTAATGGAGTGTTTATCCACTGGAAACAGATGATAATGGTTATACTGAATCTTGTTCACAAGGGCAGAAAATTCAGGGATTAATTTTTCCAGGATGCCTGTTGCCAGCATAACGTTCAGAACATTGAATTCCCAGTAAGACAGGGAAAGGATTTTTTTAAATATTTTAATGCAGGCAAGATTTTTTTTAATTTCATCATCCACAAGATGTAAGAATTCATTTACAATTCTTCTGGCTTCAATGGATAAGGGGATTTTTTTTAGTCCACTCTCAAGAAAAATTTTTAATAAAAGATCCGGTTTTTGCAAGATAGCCACAGTGTTGATAAAATAGAGTCTTCTTTTTTTAATCACTAACCCGTCTGTTTTTGTGGGGCGAGGTTCGGCAGTTCCTTTTTTGATGCGGACGCTTCCAAGAATATCTTCAAAAGTGATCTGGTTGATTTGTTTTAAAAAATCCATTCGGTTGTGAAGATCACCCAAAAAATGTTCAACACCCGGCCGTCGATTTTTTGATCGATACCCTAAAAGACTGGCCAGTTCTGTCTGGTATTCAAAATGAAGCGTGTCGCATTTTCTTTTTGTGATATGATGCAGACAATTTCTGATTTTCCAAATATCACTTAGAGACTCTTTCAGGGTTAAGTATTCATAATTTGATAAGAAGCCATAGTATTCCAGATCCCTTCTTGTTTTGATATTGGATTTTATTTTTGCATACCATAAAAGAGTATGGTAATCCCGAAGGCCCCCGAATCCTGATTTTAAGTCCGGAGCAATGAGGTAAGTAGAATCCCCAAAGTCAAAATGCCTTTTTTCACCATGCTCGAACAGATAGTTGAGTGTGTTTTTTAAGTGTTTGGCAGATAAATCTGATCTGAATTTTTCCATAAAGGATGTGTAAATCAATGATGCACCGCAAACAAACCTGGCATCCAGCATGGTAGTTAAAATATCAAACCGTTCAAAGGCCATCTGAAGACATTCGTTGATATCTCTAACCGCATATCCGACTTCAAATCGGGTATCCCACAGGGGATAAAGAAGTTCCTGTACAAAAGCTTCAACTTCGGGAGGGACGCTTTTTTCAAACAGGATTAAAAGATCGATATCAGAATGAATGCACTGCTCTTTTCTGCCATACCCTCCAAGGGCGATGATAGCAAAGGGGGTTCTGGCAATGGTCATTTTTCTTGCAGCAATGCTTTTTTCAAACACTGAAAAAAAGTATTCATCTATAACAGATGTATGTTTTTCAAGAAACTCAGGTTCATCCCCACAAAGAAAATGTTTTATCAAGGCTTCTCGTTTTTTGATTAATATGTCTGTGTTTGTTTTATCCATATCTGTTTTGCCTGTATTTGTTTAACATAAGCAATGGTCGTGCCAGGGCAGGCCTGGCACGACCTTCATTAAAAGGCATTAAAATATAAGCGGAAAACTACCGTATATAAAAAATTTACCACAAAAATGTTATAAATAATATAAAATAAATTTCATTTTTGCAATTTAATGAATGGGTGCCAAGATTGTGGCAAGCCTGAACTAAAAATTATAGAGGGAAGATATAATAAGGAAGGGTCGTTGCAGCCATGATTTTATCCAAAGGCGGTGGTAATGAATGATATAATAATTGCTTTTTTTTAGTCTTTTTCGATTTTTTCCGGCTCGTCTTCTTTGTCTTCAATTTTAGGCTCTTTGGTTCCTTTTTTGAAGTTTCTTATTCCTTTGCCCAGGCCGGCCCCGATTTCAGGAAGTTTTCCTGCGCCGAATATAATAAGGATAATTACAAGAATGATTATCAGTTCCGGCATTCCTAACCCACCAATCATAGCACACTCCTAATTTACGTCATACTGTTGTTAATTTAAAATTATTAACACTAAGTTATTAAAATGTCAATCTTTTAGAATTTTTTCAAAAGCAGATAGAGTTACATTTTTGTAATATATTTTCATTCAGGAGACTTTTTAAAAAAAACTTGTTAAAAGCTATTTTGTGATTATTATTAACATCGAAAATTTGTGTAAAACTTAAACGGAAACCATATATGGAGATGCTGTATGTATCAGGAATCGAATAATGAATTTCAGGGTGCAAAAAAATATGTCCTGGATCAGGAACTTGCCTCAATCGTTAATATATCAATGAAACTTGAGATGCCGCTGCTTCTCAAAGGAGAGCCGGGAACCGGGAAAACCATGCTGGCCCATGCCATTGTAGAAAATTTGAATATGCCTTTAATCGTCCTTAATGTTAAATCCAGCATGAAACTGATTGAGGCATTATATCAATATGATACCCTGACCCGTTTAAATGATTCCAGGTTCGGGGATTCCAAAAGGGATGTGAGTAATATTGATGAGTATATTAAAATGGGAAAGATCGGCCAGGCTTTTTGTTCAGACAAAAGAACAGTGCTGTTGATTGATGAAATTGATAAGGCAGATACGGATTTCCAGGATGATATGCTGGATGTTCTTGACCAGATGCAGTTTGATATCATTGAAACTGATAAAACCATAAAAGCCAGGTACAGGCCGGTTATCATTATTACATCCAATGCAAAAAAAGATCTTTCCGATCCCTTTTTAGGCAGATGTAATTTTCATCATATTGCCTTTCCTGATCCCAAAATGATGAGAAAGATCATCAGCGTTCATTTTGAAGACATTGATTCAACGCTTGCCCAGAATGCCATTGACGCATTCTACAGCATGCGGGAGATAGATTCCATTGAGAAGAAACCGGCTACAAGGGAATTGATCAACTGGATCAGGGCATTGAATGCAGATCCTGATTTCAGGGCAAAAGACCTTGTTAAAGGGAAGCTTCCGTTTCTAGGGGTCCTGTTTAAAAAGAGCCCTGACTATGAAAGAGCAGCAAATATAGCGTCAAGAAGACGAATGTTTTAATTGTTGGTGAATAGATGTTTGTAAAATTTTTCTATACTTTAAAAGAGATCGGGATACCGGTATCTCCCACATCTTTTCTCACGTTGCAAAAGGCGTTGCACCAGGGGATCATTAACAACCTGGAGGATTTTTATACCTGTGCCAGATCCATCCTTGTCAAGAGCGAGAGGTATTTTGATCTGTATGATCAGGTATTTGTTCACCATTTTGAAGGGGTGCCTTTGCCTGAAAATGACGGGTTTGAAATTGATGAAATTGCCCGGGGCATGCTGGACGAATGGCTTAAAAATCCTAAAAATGTGGCGGATGCATTGGGGGTTGATGAAGAAAAGCTCAAGAATATGTCGCCGGAAGAATTGATTGAATATTTCAAAGAACGGCTGAAAGACCAGGACGGAGAACATCATGGCGGCTATAAATGGATTGGTACCGGCGGATATTCACCGGTTGGACATTCCGGCCACCATCCCGGCGGTATGCGGGTTGGTGGAGAATCCAGAAACAAATCTGCGGTAAAAGTTGCCAATGAGCGCCGATATAAAGATTATTCAACATCAGGGCCTTTAACTCAGGCACAACTCGGTGAGGCGCTCAAACGCTTGAGGCACATGATTCCATCAGGGCCTAAGGATACGATCAATATTGATGAAACCATCAAGGAGACCCTGAGAAATGCCGGTGAAATTGAGCTTATGTTTGACAGGACATTAAAGGACAGGCTCAAGATTATCCTGGTCATTGACAATGGCGGCTGGTCAATGGATCCTTATATCCAGGCAGTTCAAACCCTTTTTGATTACGCACGATCTCAGTTCAAGGAAGTCAAAACTTATTTTTTCCATAACACGATCTATGATTATGTATGGGAAGATTCGGCCAGGTACAAGAAACCCAAGAATATCATTGAATTTTCACGGCTTGATCCTGATACAAGGCTGATTGTTGTCGGGGATGCCAGCATGGCACCCTATGAACTTATGGCCCATGATGGCTCCATCCATATCTCGGAAAGAAGTGGGCGACCCAGCATAGATCAGCTCAATTTTTTGACCAAAACCTTTTCACATTCTGTCTGGCTGAACCCGGTTTCAGAAACCATGTGGGGATATACGCACAGCATTATAGCCATTTCAAAAATTTTTTCCATGTATGAATTATCCCTGGACGGCCTTGAAAAAGCTGTAAGCAAACTCATGAGCAAAAACTGATGATTTGACACTGCAAACGACCCGGTTAAAAAAATAATCTGGTTAAAAGTCAACCCTGTAAAGTGTCCTGGTATTATTAAATATGATTTGTGAAAGATTTTCCGGATCAGTATTTCTAATCTCAGCAAGTCTCAGCAGGACTGATTTTACAAAGCCGGGTTCATTGCGGCGTATCTTATTTTTTTGAGGGGCTGGCGTAAGGTACGGGGCATCTGTTTCAATCAGTATCCGGTCTTCAGGAATAAGTGGTGCAATACTTCTTAAATATTCCCCCCGTTCTTTTAAGGTCAATATCCCTGTAATACCAATATAATATCCAAGATCAAGATACTTGAACAGGTCTTCTTTGGTGCCGGAAAAACAGTGTATTACTCCTTTACGGCTTTTCGGACCGTCGGATTCTAAAATATCATAAAATCTTCCCTTTGAATCGCGTTCATGGAAAATCAGTGGCAGGTCAAGGTTGCCGGCGATCTCAAGCTGGCTTGTAAAGCAGTCTTCCTGGTCTTGAACAGGTGAAAACATCCGGTTAAAATCAAGACCGGTTTCTCCCCAGGCCTTAACGCAAGGATTGTCTTTGGCAATACTGATCAAAGCGTCCAGGTTTTCTTTGGAACAATACTTTGCATCATGGGGATGAATTCCAACGGATGTGATGATATTTTTATGATTGCCGGCTATTTTAATGGCTTTTAAAGATGTATTGATATCAATACCGACAATCATGATGCCTTGGACATTTTCATTTTCTGCCCGGTCAATCATATCTTGAAAATCTTTATCATAGCATTTGTCATCAATATGAGAATGGGAATCAAATAATATCATTTCTATTTTTTACCTTATTTTAATGGGTTATGCTTTTACTTAAATATATTAAGCCTTCACTGAATGGAAGAAGCCGTTTTACGGTAACAGTGAAGGCTCAATGTAAGGAAAACTGTTTTTCAGCACTCCTTGACACAGGCATTTTATAACAGTAAATTCAGTTTCAGTCAATTAAGGACGGCCCAGATAACATAATTGTAAAGATATGAACGATAAGAATAATAAAAATTCAATAATACGGTTGTTTAATGTCAGTAAAAGATTTGGAGGGAAGCTTGCCTTAAAGAACATTACCCTTGATATCCAACAGGGCGAATTTATTTTTATTTCAGGTCCTTCAGGAGCAGGAAAGTCAACCCTGCTGAAAATATTGTATCTTGCTGACAATATTTTTGAAGGACAGGTCCTGATTGACGGCATGAACCTTTCTCGGATCTCTTCTTCAAAACTCCCTGTTTTACGGCGGCGGTTTGGAATTGTATTCCAGGATTTTAAATTGATTCCCACCCGGACGGTCTATGAAAACATAGCCCTTGTTTTGGAAGCTGCCGGAAAAAAAACCTCTTTTATAAAAAAAAAGTCATGCAGGTATTGAGAAGCATGGGCATGGAAAAAAAGGCCAAAGCTCTTCCTTTAACACTGTCAGGGGGAGAACAGCAGCGGGTTGCCGTGGCAAGGGCAGTGGTCGGGGAACCTTCCATTATTCTTGCAGATGAACCCACCGGCAGTCTGGATTCAACCTCTGCCCGGGCCATTCTTGATTTTTTAATAGAATACCATAAAAAAGGGGCGACTATATTAATTGCCAGCCACGATCTGCATCTCATGAAAAATACGATTCAAGGCAAAAATATTGAACTCAATGCCGGTAAAATTATACGAACCGATATCATGCTTTAAAATAAGAAGAGACATCTAAATGACCCATTTTTTAAAAAGAGCCTTAGCAGATATCCGATCAAATAAATTTTTAAATTTAATTACAATCATAACAATTTCTCTTTCCATACTGGTGGTCAGTGTTTTTTTGCTGTTTTTTGAGAATGCCGGCAGGGTTATTGAATCATGGAACCAGGGCGGGCGGGCAATGATTTATCTTAAAGAAGAATTCAATGCAGATATGCTGCCCCAATTAAAAGCAAAAATCAATTCTCTGGGTGATATCGATGCAATGGTCTATATTTCAAAAGCAAAAGCCCTTGATACACTTAAAAAAAACATGGCCTCCCAGACCACCTTTTTAAAGACCTTAAAAGAAAATCCTTTGCCGGATGCCCTGGAGATTAAAATAAGGTCCTATAATAATTTCCAGGAAGTTCAGACCCTTGTTCAAAATATAAAAGCCATTGATATTGTTGACGACATTGAATATGGCCAGGGCTGGCTGGGTAAATTTTTAAAAATTTTTAACCTGTTCAAAATTACCGGATATGCCATGTGCGGTTTCTTCTTTTTAATGGCCCTGTTTATTACGGCAAATACCGTGCGGCTGGCGTTTTACTCCCGCAAACTTGAAGTTGAAATTATGCGCCTTGTGGGTGCGACAGAAACCTTTATCAAGGCGCCCTTTTATATAGAAGGTCTTATTCAGGGATTTCTGGGCGGGATTCTGGGCCTGGGCGCCCTTTTAATAACCTATATGATGGTTTCATCGGGAATTACACAAAGCCTTGCTTCCTATGTGTATTTGGATATTCAGTTTCTGTCCGTTAAAATGGTCATGTTCATTATTTTCAGCAGTACCTTTCTGGGTTGGTTTGGATGTTATTTATCCTTAAAACAAATATTCAAATAGCCATTTTTGCCGGGTGGCTTCTCTTTTTATCATCAAGTGCCGGCCTTGCCGCTCAGGATAAGGTTCCTGATATCCGTGCCAAAATTCAAACCCAGGAAAAAATGGTGAAATCGTTTTCCCAAAAAGAAGTTGCAATCATAGAAGGATTAAATGAAATTGATCATACATTGAATAAAGCCCGTATAAAATCCTTAGCACTGTCAAAAGAAGTTAGGCAGCTGGAAGGAAAAATAGAACACCTCAATCGGGGCAAAAAAAGATTGTTAAAAGAAATTATTCTAAATCAAAATTATGCTGGAAAAAGACTGAGCGCACTCTATAAAATGAGTATGATTGGCAGGCTGGATGTTGCAGGACGGCCTTCGTCTGTATTTGATTTTTTTCTCCAGCAAAATTCAATGAGGCGTGTCATTACCTCTGATTTTCAGGTCCTGGAGAAACAGAATTTGGATCTTGAAAAGTTTGAAACACTGGAACAGGAGTTGCAAAAAGAAATCCAGGCAAAAACAGCCCTTGAAGCAGAACTCAATGATCAAATAAGGATTAATAAAAAAGAGACCCTGAAAAAGGAGTTGATTTTAAAAGAGATTCGTCAAAAAAAGAAATTATCCCTTGCTGCGGTTGAGTCCTTAAAATATGCGGCACTTCAACTGGATAAGCGGATCAGCAGTCTGCAAAAGCATGAGGCGTCTGGGGTAAGTGATTCCTCTTTTTCAAATTATCAAGGGCGACTGCTGATTCCGGTAAAGGGTAAAATTATTTCAAAATTCGGTCCTTCAAGGATCGGGGATTACAAATCCTTCACTTTTCAAAAAGGAATTGATATAAAGGTGGAAAGGGGTAAGCCTGTAAAATCCGTTTTTCGGGGACAGATCATGTTCGCCCAATGGCTGAAAGGTTATGGAAATTTACTGATAATCGATCATGGAGACAACTACTATACGCTGTATGCCCATGTTGAAGAGATTTTCAAACAAAAAGGGGAAAGTGTTGAAACCGGTGAAGTAATTGCAACGACAGGTGACACCGGATCAATAAAAGGGGTATGCCTGCATTTTGAGGTCAGGCATCATGGGAAACCTGTAAATCCTCTGAAGTGGTTAAGAAAAGGAGCGTAAAGATGAAAGCCAGATTTTATAACATATTCAAGTCCGGGTTTTCCTTAGGTGTTGCAGCCTGCGTATTTATATCTATTGCCGGGTTTAAAAGTACGTTGCAGGCTGATGATAATACTTATAAGTCATTAAAGCTGTTTGCAGATGTTTTGGAAGAGTTGGAGAAAAATTATGTGGATGATGTAGACGGTGAAGAATTGATCCATAATGCCATTAAAGGCATGGTGGGAAATCTTGATCCGCATTCAAGTTTTATGCCTCCCGAGGCCTTTGATGAACTCCAGGATGATACAAAAGGAGAATTTTCCGGCATTGGTATTGTGATCACCATGAAAGACGCAATTTTAACAGTGGTATCACCCATTGAAGGAACACCGGCATATAAAGCCGGTATTCAGGCCGGGGATATCATCATCAGAATTGATGATAAGTCAACAAAAGATATGGCCCTTTGGGAAGCCGTTAACATGATGCGGGGCCCCAGACATAAAATCGTATTGATCACTGTTATCCGGGAAGATGAACCGGAATCCATTGAATTCTCCCTTAAGCGGGATATGATTCCCATGGAAAGTGTCAGAAGCGCAATGCTGGAACCGGGATATGGATACCTTCGTATTACTAATTTCAGAATGAGCACCCTTGATGACATAAAAAAACATTTAGAGAAACTGGAGTCGAAAAACAACGGATTAAATGGCCTTGTCATGGATTTAAGGGATAATCCGGGCGGTCTCCTGGATCAGGCGGTTAAAATATCCGATCTTTTCCTTGCTCAGGGTAATATTGTTTCTATTAAAGGAAGGCAGGAAAGAAATACACAGGTGTTTAAGGCATCCCCAAACGATGAAGATCGTAATTATCCTATTGTAGTTCTGATCAACGGCGGGTCAGCTTCCGCTTCTGAAATTGTGGCAGGTGCATTGCAAGACCACTCACGGGCATTGATTTTAGGAACAACTTCCTTTGGAAAAGGGTCTGTGCAGACGGTTCATCCTTTAAAAGAAGGGTTTGGAATTAAATATACCATTGCACGATATTATACGCCCAATGAAAAGTCCATACAGGCCAAAGGTATTGAGCCTGATATAGAAGTGGAATACGAGATTCTTGAAAAAAAAGAAAAAAAGATGTCCACATTTGACAGAATGATAAGAGAGAAAGATTTAAAAAATAGTTTAAAACCTGAAAAGACAAGGCAACCGGAAAAAATTAAAAAACAATCCAGAAAACATCAGAGACTTCTTGATACTGACCAGCTTCAACAGGATGCGCAAGTTAAAAGAGCCCTCGATATTTTGATAAGCTATGGAGTATTCAGTAAACTAAATGGCAGCTAAAAAAAAGGTTAAAAAAAAGGCAGTACCAAGAAAACAGACAACCCGCCGGAAAAGCCAGAAACCAGTCCTCTTCAATGAATTAAAAAAAATTCTTGTGGGAATAGTCATTTTGGTTTCGGTGTGTCTAATCGTGGCGATGATAGCAGATCTTTTTTTTCAGCCCGGACGTATTGAGAGAAAGAGAGAGGTGGTTACAAAGCCGTTGGACAAATCCAACATCAAGGAAGTAAAGGCTAAAAAGGCAGTAACGGGATTGAAAGAAAAATCAGATAAATCTATAAGATATGAAGTGTTTGAGGATATTGATCACACAACCGTGGAAAAGCCGCCGCCACCCGGAAAAGATCATATCCCCCAAATTGCCATTATTATTGATGATATCGGATATGATAAGAAAATAGCTCTGGCATTATGTGATTTAAATTCAAATATCACCTTTTCAGTATTACCCTTTGCACCATTTGGGAAGGATATTTCTGGAAAACTGCATGCAAAGGGTTCACAATTAATGCTTCATCTGCCCATGGAACCTGTTGAATATCCCGATATTAATCCCGGACCGGGTGCAATTTTATCCGGCATGTCTCCCGACGTTCTTATAGATCAGCTAAGAAAAAATATTAGGGATATTTCCTATATTGTCGGGGTGAACAACCATATGGGGTCAAAGTTGACCTCCCATTCAGACCAGATGAACCAGATTTTTTCCATTTTGAAAAAAGAAAATTTATTCTTTGTAGACTCAAGGACTGCACCGAAATCCCAGTGCAAAGCATCTGCAAGACTGTTGAAGCTTAAATTTGCCCAAAGAGATGTCTTTTTGGATAATTTCCAGAACACAGAGTATATCACAGGACAGTTTAAAGAATTGGTTGATCTGGCAAAGAAACATGGATCAGCCATTGGTATCGGTCATCCATACAAAGCCACTCTGCAAACCCTTTCAAGGGAATTGCCCAAGCTGAAAAACAAAGTGGAGATTGTTCGTGTCAGTACACTGACAGCTATTCCATGATAATGATTCATTCCATTTCATCTAACAGGAAAATGGCCTTTGAAATGGGGATTCTTTCAGGTGAAGGTAAAGTTGTTTCAATGGATTCAAGAAAATGACGATTGACTGCAATCAGTGTAGTATTTAATTGTTCGATGCTGAGTAAAATATCCTTTGGAAAAGATGCCATGCCTTTAAAATTTTCAGGACAGAAATCGACAAGGGTTTCCCCGTCTTTTTCAATATAGATGGGGTATCCGTGCGTCCGACAGATGACGGGGCGGGCAGGATATAAGATACAGGTCCTGTCGATTAAAAGTGGACAGGCATCCTCCTCCTTTTTTAAATGTTTAACAACGATATCCCGTGTTTCTTCAGGCAGTTTGATAAAGGCCGCTGATATTGCGAATGCTTCAACAGGGAAAAGGGTTAAAAATTTGCAGCAGGAGTCACACCCTTTTTTGCAAACGATTTTATCCGGGTATTTTTTTTCTATATGCCGAATATGGTCATCGACACGTTTTAGAAGAGCACTATAGTTTTTTAAGGCTAAATGAATAATGTTTTCATCCATTTTTTAAGTTTTTGATCTCTATACTCCAACTGGTTTCCAGACACCCTTATCGCACCATATTCTTGAGAATTGTGAACCTGGGGGAAGCACTTTTTTGGAAAAATCTGAGGTGTCAATATCACAATCTTTATCGCACATGGGGTCCCAGGGCTCTAAAATCACAGGCCCATTTGAAGATGGAACAAGACGTGGGGAAATAGGATCTCCCCAGGAACGGGTTTGAATTTCGCGTTTAAGTTCATTAAGATTGTTGAATTTTAACAGCTGGGTCAACGTCACGACAGCAGGAGGGCTCAAAGGGATCTTGGCTTCAAGGTTTCGTTCAAGGGCGTTTTGAGGGGTAAGCCAGATCCCGTGTTTGGTTTCCCTATTGTCGGGTACACAGGTTTGATTTTCCGGCATGAAAACAAGAAAGAACCGGGTATCAAATCTTTTTTTCATTAATTTTGGGGTAATCCAGTGGGACCACCTCCCAAGGCTTGAGAATGACAAAGTCCAGTTTTGGCTCATCATTTTTGTTCTGAACCAGGATTTTGGGAGATCCCTATTTAATCGGTATGTGCAGATATCATCAATATCTTTTTGAGTTTTACCCTTACCGGATGCAATAAAAACGCCTGCTTCTTCAAGGGTTTCCCGGATGGCAGCAATGCTGAATCCAAGGGCGTCTTCGGTTGAAAATGTATTTGCGCCAAGCTGTTTTTCGATTTGATCCGGAGGCATGTCAATGTGGGGAGCCCAATGGGCTAACCCCAAGTCTTCCGGGTCTACCACGCCTCCGGGAAAAACATATAATCCGCCCATGAATCCGGATTTTTTACTTCTTCTTAAAAGATAGATTTCAAGTGCTTTGTTTTTTTCTCTTACAAGGATTACCGTTGAGGCTTCTCTTAATGGCGGAGGAGCATTTTTTTTATCAGTCATATCATTATCTTTATTCCGTGTTACCGGTTTCCAACTTCATTGCTGATGATCTTTAAACCATCAAGGGTCAGGGTTTGCTCTACCTTTTCAATGGTTTTAGATATTCCGGATATCAATGGTGCCAGGCCACCCGTGGCAAGGATTCGGGGCGCGCCACCCATTTCTTTTGTCATCCTTTCTACCATCCCGTCCACCATGGCAGCATTTCCATGAATAATGCCGGATTTAATGCTTTCAATAGTATCTTTGCCGATGATCTTTTCGGGCGCCTCGAATATTTCTACCCTGGGCAGCCTGGATGCCTTTTGAAAAAGAGCTTCGGAAGAAATCATGACACCCGGTACAATGGCACCGCCCAGGTATTCTCCCTTTCCGGAGATAGCATCAAAGGTTGTCGCAGTTCCAAAATCAATAATGATAAGAGATGTTTTATACTTATCGTAAGCAGCCACAGCATTGACGATCCTGTCGGCCCCCACTTCATTTGGGTTATTATAGAGAATCGGCATCAGTTTTTTAACAGAGTTCGAATTTATCCATAGGGGAGTTAAGTCAAGATACTTTTCGCAGAATGCATTCAGGATAGGGACCGATGAAGGAACAACCGAGGAAATAACGGTTCTGTCAATATTTTTACGATTAATGCCTTTGTCTGAGAAAAGTGCGTTGGCAAGTACATTGAATTCATCAGCAGTTGAGTTTCTAGTTGTCCTGATTCTCCAGTCATGTTTGAGTGTATCGCCGTCATAGACACCGATAACGGTATTTGTGTTTCCCACATCAATTACAAGAAGCATAAGTTTCTCCTTTATTCTATTTTTACTGTAAACACTTGCGGGGCAGCCTCTGTCATCATCAGATCCACTGGTATGTTAATATATGCATGCCTGGCATATATACCCGGCTTGAGCCCTTTCAGATCAATAAATGAATAGATTTGATTCGTAATTTCCTTATTGCTTAAGGTCTCAAAGGGACCTTTAATCCGGATCGTTATTTCAGAAGGTTCAATATTGACCGCAGATGTACAATTCCATATCTGGATGGGAATATTTTCAATTGTTTTTGATACCAGCTGCTGCTGAACCGGAACGGTTGCAATAATGATGTGATCTGATGAAGAAATGATAGATGGGTTGTCCAGATCCAGAGGAATCTTTTTTTTGAAAGTTTCGTTGACATTTGTGAGATCAATGGGCTTTGTCTTTAATTCCTTGATCGAATGAATCAAGGGAGCAGCGCCAGTCAATTCAACACTGGCAGGTTCTGTGGCAGCTTCCAGTGCAATATATCCCTTGGCAGGCCTTCCTGTATAGGGAACCGATACTTTAAAGGTTTTTTTCACCTTTTTTTCAAGTTGAACGCTTAGATAAGAGGGATTAATACTCAGAATTTTTATGGCAGGGTTCATGGGAATTCGTTTTTCTTCCACAGGGATCAAATATGTACCCGGTTCAATGGAGTCGGAAGCACCTGCAGGATCGAACTCAAGATCAGTATAGAGATCCACAGGATAGCGAATATTTTCCTTGTTGATGAATTCCATCAATTTGGGGTCAGTCTGGATTCTGATTTCAATTTTATCCGTATGGAAGTAGGTCAAAACCATATTTTCCGGTACATTGGAAAAATCCACAGGAAGTAGAAGATCCGTCTCAACCGGTTCTGTGGTACAGCTGTAAAAACAAAAAGGAATAAGGATCAACAAAAAAATTAAGACATTGCAATAGAGCTTAAACTTATGCATTCCTGATCGAATCTATGATAAGGGTAAAAGGTTTAACTTTTTCAACGTCATGAACTCTGATAATATGGGCACCATTCAGGATGGAGGCTGCGGCAGCTGCCAAAGAGCCATCCTCTGTCTTTATATTATCTGGTTCAACCGGGGTTTTATTGTTTTTAATAAGGATATTCTGAATGAATGACTTTCGCGATGGTCCCATGAGAACAGGGAATCCAAGTGCGGTAATCTTTTCAAGATGATTGATGAGGACAAGGTTATGTTCAACGGTTTTGCCGAAACCGATTCCAGGATCAAGGATGATACGTTTTTTTTGTATCCCTTTTTTCATGGCATATGCTACTCTTGACTCAAAATAGTTTGTGATTTCAAGCATCAAATCATCATAATCGGGACTCACCTGCATGGTTTCGGGGGTTCCCTTCATGTGCATCAGCACAACAGGCACATCCCTCTGGGCGGCAAGGTCAGCCATGGCAGGATCTTTTTCAAAAGCAGAGATATCATTGATGATGGCAGCGCCTGCATTGAGCGCCTCTTTTGCAACAACGGATTTCACCGTATCAATGGAAATGGGCACATCAATTTGTTTTGACAGGTTTTCAATAATGGGTATGATCCGGTCAAGCTCTTCTTGTTCCGAAACCGGTGTTGCAAAGGGCCTTGTTGATTCACCGCCAATATCAAGGATATGCGCTCCGTCATCCGCAAGCTTGATACCCTGGCTTACTGCTGTTTCAAAGGTGTTGAATTTTCCGCCGTCGGAAAAGGAATCCGGAGTTGCATTTAAAATTCCCATAATGCAGGTTTGGGGACCTAACTCAAGGCGGAATCTGTCAAATTCAAGTGTGAATGGCAGAACAATGCTCATCTATTCAGATTCCTATGTCTTTGTCTCGTCTGAATCTGAAGCCTGGGTATCAGTATTTTCGGCTTCATCAACAGTCTCAATGTTGTCCTTGTCGTTTCCTTCGAATTTGTTTTGATCTTCGGGTTCAGCTGAATGTTTCGGCTGTGTATATACGTTCTTTTTGCCGAAAAAATCAAAATCAGGTCGAATGGATGCAATCAGGTCATCGAGTTCCGGTCCCATAACCGTCTCTTTTTCAATGAGCAGATCAGTTAATGCGTGAAGTATCTCAATGTTTTCTTCAAGGACTGTTTTTGCCGCCTGGTATGCCCGGTCAATGATCAAAGCAACTTCAGCATCAATTTTTCTGGCCGTATCTTCTGAATAGACTTTGGCCTGGGTCATTTCACGACCGATGAAAATATTATTCTCATGGTTTTCATAGGAAAGGAGAGCCAGGTTATCGCTCATGCCGAAAGTTCTGACCATCCTGTTGGCAAGTTCGGTGGCCTGTTTGATGTCATTGGATGCACCCGTACTGATTCGTTTGAAAATGAGCTCTTCAGCCACACGGCCGCCAAAGGCAATGGCAAGTTCATTTTCAAGCTGATCTTTATACTTGAAGTCCCCTTCTTCGGGAAGGAACCAGGTAACCCCGGCAGCCCGTCCCCTGGGAATAATGGTAATCTTGTTGACGGTATCCGTATATGGCAGGAATCTTGCCACAATGGCATGACCGCCTTCATGATAAGCAGTTGTTTTCTTTTCTTCTTCCTTTATTACCTTGGACTTTCTTTCAAGCCCCATGTAAACCTTGTCTTTTGAATCTTCAAAATCTTTCATGGCTATTTTTTCATGGCCATTCTTGGCTGCCAGAAGTGCTGCTTCATTCACAAGGTTTTCAAGATCAGCACCGGAAAATCCAGGGGTTCCCTTTGCCAGAATCATCGGATCAACATCATTGGCCAGGGGCGTTTTTTTCATGTGAACCCTTAAAATACCTTCACGGCCTTTAATATCCGGCATGTCCACCAAGACCTGGCGGTCAAACCGGCCGGGGCGAAGCAGGGCAGGATCAAGAACGTCCGGCCGGTTGGTGGCGGCCATGAGTATAACGCCCTCATTGGATTCAAACCCGTCCATTTCAACAAGAAGCTGGTTCAGGGTCTGTTCTCTTTCATCATGTCCTCCGCCCAGACCCGCACCTCTTTGACGTCCGACTGCATCAATCTCATCGATAAATATAATACAGGGTGCGTTTTTTTTGCCCTGGGCAAAAAGATCTCTCACCCTTGAAGCACCGACACCCACAAACATTTCAACAAAATCAGACCCGCTAATGGTAAAAAACGGTACTCCGGCCTCACCGGCAACAGCCCTTGATAAAAGGGTCTTTCCAGTTCCGGGATTCCCCACCAACAACACACCTTTGGGAATACGTCCGCCAAGCCGCGTATATTTTTCAGGATTTCTTAAAAAATCAACTATCTCGGCCAATTCTTCTTTGGCTTCATCAATTCCCTGGACATTGGCAAAGGTGACTTTTTCTCCCTTGTCATCCAACAGCCTTGCACGACTTTTCCCGAAAGACATTGCTTTTCCGCCACCAGCACCGCCCTGCATCTGGCGCATAAAAAAGATCCACACACCGATGAGGACAATCATGGGCAGCCAGGATACGATGATGGACATAAACCAGGAGTTTTCAGTCGGGGGTTTGGCTTGTATAGCAACGTCGTTGGAACGCAGGAAAGTGATCAGTTCTCCGTCTTCCGGTGCAAAACTTTTATATTTGTCACCACGTTCATCAGTTAAATACAGGTCCTGTCCCTGGATCACTACACTCTTGATACGTCCGTCTTCAACCATTGCAAGGAATTCTGAATATCCGACCTCCACCTGCCCCCCGACCTGTTGCTGATTGAAGATATTGTAGAGCATGACCATCATCAGAACAATTACCAGCCACAGGGAAATATTTTTATAAAATTGATTCAAGGTTTTTCCTTTCTTTATTCTTATTCAAAACTACCTAATATATAAACATGAAATTTGAATATACAAGAAAAAGTTTTAGCTTTCTCTGCCTTATTTTTTCTTTGCCATCTGTCTTAATTGTTTCTCTTTTTTTCCGATTTCCCGCAAAGTCTCATCTTCTTTTTTGATCGTAATGATATCCTTGTCCTTGTAGACTCTGATTTGGCCGGGCAGGTCCAGGCTGAAGCCTGAAGGCTTATTAAAACAAAAGTCAACAATATCATTTATATGGGCAAGAGAGATACGCTTTAAATCTTTTTTGACTGTTTTGATCGCCTTTCTCAACACCCGGTTTAAAAGAGCCGGGTGAAGGTTTGACATCAAGGTTTTTGAAAATGTAAGGAGTGAATCTTCTGTTTTGATCAGACATCTGTTAAATTGTATTTTAGTTTCAGAATCCCAAAACGCTTCTTCCTGTCTTAATATATTGCTCAACCTGTCCAGAGCATCAACAATTTCGGGATTGTATTCCGACTGAAGATGAGGAAACAGTTCGTGCCTGATTTTATTTCTTAAATATATCATATTCTGATTTGAAGAATCAAAGACGTAGGTTTGTTTTTTAAGCTTTAAAAAATCAAGGACCTGGTTTTTAGACACCCGGATCAAGGGTCTGATATATCTGCCGCCCCTTATAGGCGGGATTCCTGAAAGCCCTTTGGGACCGGCCCCCCGTAAGAGATTCATTAATACCAGTTCGGCATTATCGTCCTTGTTGTGACCCAAGGCAATTTTTGTGTATCCATGGTTTTTTGCAATAAGTTCAAAAAACCGATACCTGGCTTCCCGGCCGGCCTCTTCAACGGATAACCGATGCTTTTTTGCATAAATCGTTACATTTTTTTGTCCTTCATGGAACGGCAGACTCAGCTTATGGGCAAGCTCTTTGACAAAGGTCGCATCTCTTAAGGATTCTTCTCCCCGAAGCATATGGTTCAGGTGGGCAACACCTATTTTTATGGTATATTTTTCCTTAAGGGCCAACAGGGCCAACACCAAGGCAACAGAATCCGGGCCGCCGGATACCGCCACCAGGATCGTATCCTTATTTTCAAGCATCCCAAAGTCTGTAATGGTTTTGGCAATGGTTTTGGCAAAGCCTTTTTGTATATATTTTTTGTCGTTCATATCAGCAGGCAAACAGAGAATTTTCGGATTTTTCAATTAATCCTGAAGCCCAGGATTTTCTAAAAAATGTGGTAATGGCAGTCTCTCCTTTATCCCCGATATCTTTTGAAAAATCATTTACATAGAGCCTGATATGCTGTTGGATCACATTTTCATCCAGTTCCTGGGCATAATTTTGGATATAATCATAGGCCATGTCAGGGTTTGAAAATGCATGGTCAAGGCTTTGCCTGATCAGTTGCTGGATGTCACAGGCGACCGCAGGATCAATATCGCGCTTAATGGCTATACAGCCCAATGGAATGGGCAGGGATGTTTTGTCTTCCCACCATTGGCCAAGATCTGTTTTCAATTCAAGCCCCATGGTTTGATAGATAAACCGTCCTTCGTGAATAATCACACCAAAGTCTGCCCTTTTTTCAATCACAGCCGGCATAACTTTTTCAAATGGCATGGGAATGATGTCTGTATCCATACCGGAAAAGAGATCGTCCATGTAAAACCTGAAAAGATGGTAAGCGGTTGTCCCAAGACCCGGCACGGCAATTATCGGTTTGCTTTTGTCATCTATGGATCGCCCTGGAAGGCAGATAATCAGCGGGCCGCAGCCCATTCCCAGGGCAGATCCGGTCCGTAACAGGGCATATTTATCCGAAAGGCTTCCAAATGCAGCAAAAGACAGCTTGGTAATATCATATGCGCCTTTGGCAGCATTCTGGTTCAGGGTTTCCACATCCTCAAGCACAATGTCAAAGGCATATCCGTGAAGGTCAATCAACTGCCTGGCAATGGCCTTAAAAATAAAGGTGTCATTGGGGCAGCTCGAATATGCCAGGCTGTATGTTTGATTTGGTTTCATCTCTTTATTATTATCAAAGGGGGAGGTATAAAAGCAATTTGATTTTTAATATTCTATAACTTTACTTTTATCCTGCCATGCTTATCATTTTTCAATGTTGGAGTGAACAAAAAAAGGCATGTCAGGAGTAGGAACAAGCTCATGAAAAACGGCAGTTCGGTAAGTTTATCAACGGTTCAGACAAATTCAAATTCCAAGGAGCTTGACAGGATCATTGTCAAAGGAGCCAAAGAACATAACCTTAAAGATATTGATATAGAAATTCCCAAGAAAAAGATGGTTGTCTTTACCGGGGTGTCAGGCTCAGGCAAATCAAGCCTTGCCTTTGATACGATTTTTGCCGAAGGCCAGCGCAGATATGTTGAATCCCTTTCCTCCTATGCCAGACAGTTCATCGGTCAGATGGAAAAACCAAAATATGACACGATCAGAGGACTTTCCCCCACCATTGCCATTGAACAGAAAGCTGCCAGCAAGAATCCCAGATCCACTGTGGGAACCATTACTGAAATTTCTGATTATCTGCGGGTATTGTTTGCCCGGGCTGGAACCCAGTATTGTTATAAATGCGGGAAAAAAGTAGGCCGGGGGCATGCCCAGAGCATGGTATCCCAGATCCTGTCCCTGCCTGAAGCCTCAAAGATTCTGATCCTTTCCCCTATCGTGGAAAACCGGAAGGGAGAGCACAAAGAAAGACTTGAGGATCTGAAAAAACAAGGATATGCCAGGGTCAGGGTTGATGGGGTTGTACAGGAGCTCGAAAACGTTCAGACCCTTGCTAAAAACAAGAAGCACCACATAGAAGTTGTGGTGGACCGCCTGGCAGTAAAAAATGACACAAAGTTTGAAAAACGCCTGACCGACTCCGTGGAAACTGCCCTTAAATTAGGAAACGGGCAGATAATTGTCCATATGCTGGGCAGAGAAGATTTGAAAATGAGTGAGGAGCGATCCTGTTGCGGTATTGCATATCCGGAACTGATCCCGCAGATTTTTTCTTTTAATTCACCTTTGGGCATGTGCCCGGACTGCAATGGTATTGGAACGCTTTTGTCCATGGATGTTAACAAGATTGTGCCGGACGGGGATTTAAGTATTCGGCAGGGTGCTGTCATCCCGTGGAAAAATTATTTTATTAAAAAATCGCGGTATCAAAATAACAATTCCTGGGGAATGAGTCAGCTTACGGCCATGGAAAAACAATGGAGCATTAACTTTGACATTCCCTGGAAAAAATTACCTCAAAAAGATAAAGACCTTCTTTTGTACGGTTCCAAACATAAAGAGATGACCGTAAACTGGAACTCAGCCAAGATCCATGGAGAATTCACCAGAACCCATGAACTCGTGTTCGACAGCTGTAGATACACAAAACTGGAAAAGCCCTGCCAGTCAAGGGATACAGCTATCCACTCAAAATGGCGTAGTGCCTACAAAATCAGGGGGTGGATTTGATGGATTTTATCTTTTGAGGAAGCGGTAT
>NZ_JAUWQB010000064.1 GCF_030611305.1 Desulfobacula sp.
GATTATTCTGATTGGTTGTCTCGTAACAGAAGGCCATGAACCTCGTCAGGTCCGGAAGGAAGCAGCGATAAGTGATCTCTTCCGTGTCGTGGATCGATCCCGGTCATGCAATTTTACGTTAACCCCTCTGCCAGCCGGATCTTTTCTTTTCAAAGCCTGCATTTTATATCTTGACATGCTTTTAAACAGACTTATTTTTCAGCCATAATTCGAGTTACATTTTGGATAGATTGCGCTTAATGAATAGAGATAGTTGGAGCAGGAGAAAAAATTGGTAAAAGAAAAAAAGAAGAAAAATGACACCACCACCACAAAAGATTCTCCCGAAAAAAAGACCAAAAAAGCTAAAGCCAAAAAGGAAAATATCAACGAGGTAGAAGAACAGCTATCAACTGAGAAAGATCGCGTATTAAGGCTTTCAGCTGAATTTGAAAATTATAAAAAAAGAAAGCAGCGAGAATCGGATGAGTTTAAAAAATTTGCCAATGAAACGATTTTCAGACAACTCCTGACGGTTGTGGATAACCTGGAAAGAGCGATCTCTTCTACCAAAAAAAATTCAGATGAAGAAGGGGTTCTGGAAGGGGTTAAACTGACTCACAAGGAAATTATCAAACTCTTTGAAACTTTTAATGTTAAGCCCGTGGAGGCTGAGAACCAATTGTTTGATCCAAATTTTCACCAGGCTGTCACCCAGGAAGAAACTGATGAATTTCCTGAGAACACCGTCTCAAAGGTCCTTCAAAAAGGTTACCTTCTTCATGACAGACTCATAAGGCCTGCTATGGTTGTTGTCTCAAAAAGAGTAGAAAAAAAAATTAAAGAAAATTAAAGATATCTTGGAGGGTATGTTATGAGTAAAATAATCGGAATAGATTTAGGAACAACCAATTCATGCGTAGCAGTTATGGAGGCGGGCGGTGAAGCAAAAATCATCACCAATGCAGAAGGAGGGCGGACCACGCCATCTATTGTTGCAGTTTCTGAAAATGGTGAGCGAACTGTTGGACAAACTGCAAAAAGGCAGGCTGTCACCAACCCTGAAAATACTGTATTTGCTGTAAAGAGACTGATTGGAAGAAAATTTAATTCAAAGGAAATTCAGAATGATATTCCCATTCTTCCTTATAAAGTTGAAGCCGCATCCAATGGTGACACCAGAATCAATTTAAGGGGAAAACAGCACAGTCCTGCTGAAATTTCATCCTTTATACTGGCCAATATTAAAAAAACGGCCGAAGATTATCTGGGTGAAGAAGTTACAGAAGCGGTCATTACCGTTCCAGCCTATTTTAATGACAGCCAGAGACAAGCCACAAAAGATGCCGGGAAAATCGCAGGCCTTACCGTAAAAAGGATTATCAATGAACCGACCGCAGCATCTTTAGCCTATGGCCTTGACAAAAAAGGTGAAGAAAAAATTGCTGTGTTTGACTTGGGCGGCGGAACCTTTGACGTTTCTGTCCTTGAAATCGGTGATGGCGTATTTGAAGTAAAATCAACATCCGGGGATACCCATCTGGGTGGAGAAGACTTTGACTTAAGAATCATTGATTATATTGCCGATGAATTTAAAAAAGACCAGGCTATTGATGTCAGGGGAGACAAAATGGCTCTCCAGCGTCTCAAAGAAGCTGCTGAAAAAGCCAAAATGGAGCTTTCAACATCGACTGAGACCAGTATCAACCTGCCGTTTATTACTGCGGATGCATCAGGTCCGAAACATCTTGATGTAAAGCTGACCAGGGCAAAGCTTGAATCTCTGGTAGCAGATCTTTTAGATAAACTTGAAAAACCGTGCCGGATTGCTATAAAAGAAGCCAAATTGGGGACTGGCGGTGTTGATGAGGTGATTCTTGTTGGTGGTATGACCCGTATGCCCGCAGTTCAGGAACGTGTTGAAAAAATATTCGAGAAAAAACCCCATAAAGGTGTAAACCCGGATGAAGTTGTTGCCATGGGCGCTGCGGTGCAGGCAGGTGTTCTCCAGGGCGATGTAAATGATGTTCTTCTGCTTGATGTTACCCCGTTATCTCTTGGTATTGAGACCCTTGGCGGTGTTATGACCAAACTCATTGATAAAAACACTACCATCCCCACCAAAAAGAGCCAGGTGTTCTCAACTGCTGCTGACAACCAGCCGGCTGTTTCCATCCACGTACTCCAGGGTGAAAGGGAAATGGCAGGAGGCAATAAAACCCTTGGACAATTTGAATTGTCTGAAATTCCACCTGCACCAAGAGGCGTTCCCCAGATTGAAGTTTCCTTTGATATTGATGCCAATGGTATTGTCCATGTAGCAGCAAAAGACAAGGCAACTGCTAAAGAACAATCCATCCGCATCACCGCAGCCAGCGGCCTTTCAGAAGAAGAAATAAACAACATGGTCAAGGATGCGGAAATGCATGCGGACGAAGATAAAAAGAAAAGAGAACTGATTGACACCAAAAATAATGCTGAAGCACTTATTGACCAGACTGAAAAAACCTTGAAAGAGCATGGGGACAAGGTTGATGAAGCAACCAGGAAAGATATTGAATCCGCTGTTGAAGCATTGAAACAGACCAAAGATTCAAACGATGTTGATGAGATCAAACAGAAAGTCGAAGCTCTGTCACAGGCATCCCATAAGCTTGCCGAGGTCATGTACCAGCAGGCAGCCCAGGATGAACAAGGTGGTCCGGGCACTCCGGGTGCTGATGCAGGAGCTTCTGCCGGTGCTCCTCCCGAAGATGACGAAGATGTTGTTGATGCTGATTTCGAAGAGGTTAAAAAAGATAAATAAAACCAAATAAAATCGGATAAAACCTGTTGAATATAATCCTGCCGTGGTCTATAGTTGCCCGGCAGGATTTTTTATATTTATAGAAGGGCTCTTAATTATAAATGATTATTACCCAGATTTTAGCCAGAAATGCCTCGATGTATAAAGACAAGACCGCACTTGTCGAACGGGCACCTTCTCTAAACTCCAGAGAATCCATTACCTGGGAAGAGTTTTACAGGACTTCCAACCGGTTTGCCAATGCCCTTACAAAAAAGGACATCCATAAAGGGGACAAAATTGTACAATTGATGACAAACTGCCTTGAATGGCTTCCCATTTATTTTGGCATCCTTTATACAGGCGCATGGGCAGTTCCACTAAACTTCAGGTTTGAATCTGATAAGATCCTTCTTTGTACAAGCACATCTGAAGCCAAGGTCTTTATTTTCGGTGAAGAATTTATTGAAAGAATTGAAGCTGTCAGAGATGAGCTTGAAAAATCTGTTCAACTATGGATTTTTACAGGGCCGGGAGCGTCTTGTCCTGACTGGGCAGTCCAATTTGAAACATTTATCGAAACCGAATCAGGAAATGGGCCACCCGATGTTGATCTTGATATAAACGATGATGCCGCCATTTATTTTACCAGTGGCACGACAGGTAGCCCAAAAGCTGTTCTTTTAACCCATAAGAATCTTGAGCATGCCTGCTATATTGAACATGCCCATCATGGCCAGACCCATGATGATATCTTTCTTTGCATCCCTCCTTTGTATCATACCGGTGCCAAGATGCACTGGATGGGCAGTTTTCTTGTGGGGGGAAAATGTATCCTTCTCAAAGGCGTAACCCCCAAATGGATTATGGAGGCTGTGTCTGAAGAGCTGTGTACCATTGTCTGGCTTCTGGTTCCCTGGGCCCATGATATCCTTATTGCCATTGAAAACAAAGAGATTGACCTTTCAAAATATACGCTTTCCCAGTGGCGGCTGATGCATGCCGGTGCCCAGCCGGTTCCGCCAAGCCTGATTGAAAACTGGAAAAAGTATTTTCCCAATCAGGATTATGACACAAACTACGGCCTGACCGAATCAACAGGTCCGGGGTGCGTTCATTTAGGACTTGAAAACGCCGACAGAATCGGTCCCATCGGGCTGCCAGGATTTGACTGGGAAGCAAAGATTGTAGATAAACAGGGGGCCCTGCTTTTCGGCAATGAATCGGGCGAGCTCATTATCAAGGGTCCCGGGGTGATGAAAGAATATTATAAAAACCCCGAAGCAACCGCAAAGGCACTCAAAAATGGGTGGCTTTATACCGGCGACATTGCCCGATATGATATAGACGGGTTTATCTGGCTTGTGGATCGTAAAAAAGATATGATTATCTATGGCGGAGAAAATATCTTCCCTGTTGAAATTGAAAATTTTTTTCAGAAAAACGAAAAAATAAAAGATATCGCCGTCATCGGTATCCCGGATGAAAGGCTTGGGGAAATCCCTGCTGGAATCATCAGCGTTAAACCCGGGTGTATTCTTTGTGAAAGTGATATCATCGAATTCCAGCAGGAACTGCCCCGATATAAACAATTAAAAAAAATATTTTTTGGTGATGTCCCCAGGAATCCCACCGGAAAAATCGAGAAGCCGAAGCTGCGAAGAATATATGCTAAAGACAAACGAAAAGATATTCGAACACTTCTTCGATAGTCTTAATAAAGGAGATCAATTGAAATCTTTATTCCACAGGATCAGCCTGAACCTGTTTTCCTCCATTGTCTGCTGCTGCCTTTTTTTTTCAACCGCATCTGCCACGGGCAGCGACATTATTAAAAACGATATTTTAGACGCCATTGAAAAAAAATACTCCGGTAAAAGCTTTGAAGCCAACTTTACACAGATTTCAAGGCTTGCCGCTCTTGATATCATTGAAAAAGCCTCCGGCAGAGCATCTTTTAGTCATCCCGGAAAAATGAAATGGGAATATATGGAACCTGCGCACCATGAAATCATAACCAATGGCAAGGTGCTATGGATTTTTCGACCGGACGAAAACCAGGTCATGCAAGGCGATGCCTCCCAGTTTTTTAAATCAGGCGCAGGAGGGGCCTTTTTATCAGACATTTCCCTTATCAGAAAAAATTATACCATTAGCTTAAAAGAGATTACAGTCGATTATGTTGAAATGGACCTGGTTGCAAAAACAAAAAAATCCGATATTTCTTCGATTGTCATCCGGGTATCACAAAAAAACAGTGAAATTGAAAGAGTTGTTACGTACAACCCCTATGACGACACCATCCTATTTGAATTCAGTGGCATTCAATTTAAAAAAATTGACCCTGGTGTATTCGAATTTAAAGTGCCTTACGGGGTCAATATAATAGAGATGGATTAATCATAAGTTAAGGTTACACAATGAAAGAAAAAATCAGACAACTTGCCAAAGAGAAAAATGCCATCATTCTTGCTCACAATTATGAACCCCCTGAAATTCAGGATATTGCTGATCTTTGTGGTGATTCTCTTGAATTAAGCATTAAAGCCTCAAAAACTAAAGCCGATGTAATTGTCTTTTGCGGTGTTCATTTCATGGCAGAAACCGCATCCATTCTTTCTCCTGAAAAAACAATACTTCTACCGAATACCGATGCAGGCTGCCCCATGGCGGATATGGTTGATCCAGTTGCATTAACAGCAAAAAAACAAGCGTTGGGAGATATTCCCGTCGTCACCTATGTAAATTCTTCTGCTGCAGTAAAAGCCGTCTCTGATATCTGCTGCACCTCTGCCAATGTCATAAAGGTTGTGAACAGCATAGATGCCGATGAAATCCTGATGACGCCGGATAAAAACCTTGCCAAATATGCTGCTGCAAATACATACAAAAAAGTCCATCTTTGGGATGGATACTGCCCCTTTCATAATATCTTATCTGCAAAGGATATAAATAAGGCTAAAAAAGACCACCCAAAAGCGCTTTTTATTGCTCACCCGGAATGCCCGCCCGAAGTTCTCGCACTTGCTGACAGCATCCAATCCACTTCAGGAATGATAAAGTTTGCAGGCCAGTCTGATCATAAATCTTTTATCCTGGGGACGGAAACAGGATTGCTCTATCCAATCTCAAAAGCATATCCGGATAAAAAATTCTACCCCGCTTCTGAAAAAATGTATTGCCAGGATATGAAAAAAATTACACTGGAAAACTTGGCCAGTAGTCTGGAAAATTTAACAGGAGAGATCAAGGTACCGGAAGATATCAGAAAAGATGCCTTAGGGGCTGTTCAAAAAATGATAAATCTATGATTATAAAAAAAGGAGCCTTACAAAATCATGGCCCCTTTTTTATATTAAAGTTCGATGCGACTTTACAAAGAATCAAACACCTCATCGGGTATATCAGCATTTGAATAAAATTTCTGGATATCATCGCAGTCATCCAGAGCATCCATGAAATTGATCATCTGCTCGGCCTCTTTTCCTTCAACCTTTGTCAGATTCTGTGGAATCATGGTTATTTCCGCCAGTTCATACTTGATCCCTGCCGCCTCAATGGCTTCTTTTACTGCATCAAAGTCGGAAGGTTCCGTAATGATCTCAAATGAATCGGTTTCTTCTTTAATATCTTCTGCTCCAGCATCTAACGCCACTTCCATGAGCGTATCCTCATCTGAAGCCTCTTTGCTGACAATAATAAGCCCTTTTTTATCAAACATCCAGGCAACACACCCGTCTGTCCCAACATTTCCACCAGCTTTATTGAAGACCTGGCGTACCTCTGCAATAGTTCTGTTTCTATTGTCAGTTAAACATTCCACCAGAACGGCAACACCGCCAGGGCCATATCCTTCATATACAAGTTCCTCGTAATTAACACCATCAAGGTCGCCGGTTCCCTTTTTGATTGCCCTTTCATAAGTATCCTTGGGCATATTCTGAGTTCTGGCTGAAATCAAAGCGCTCCTTAATCTTGGGTTAGATTCAGGATCACCCCCGCCCATCCTTGCAGCAACGGTAATTTCCTTTATCAATTTGGTAAAAATTTTACCCCTTTTGGCGTCAGTAGCACCTTTTTTATGCTTTATTGTAGACCATTTGCTATGTCCTGACATTTTATATATCCTCCTTACTTCTTACCTTTTGCTATAATATATATTTCTTTACTCTGTTTTCTGCAACTATCCGGTTTAAATATTTTGCACTCTTTAAATTTGGACTTAACATTTTTTTGAAACTCATTAAAGTCATTACCCTGAAATATCTTGCAGACAAAATTACCGTTTTGAAGCAAAAAATCATCTGCAACCTTTAAAGCCATATTGCAAAGTTCAAAAGATCTTAATGCATCCACGTCCTTTCGCCCCGTTGTTGCAGGAGCCATATCACTAAGTATTGTATTGAATCCGCTATTTTCATCTAAAAAAGAATCATTATCCAGATTTAAGATATTATCTTTAATAGCAACCACATTATCGGGCAACTGAATCTCGATGGGGTTTAAATCAATTCCAAATATCCTGCCTTGATTCCCGACCTGTTTGGCTGCATATAACAGCCATGAACCCGGTGCACACCCAAGATCAAGGATAAAATCATTTTTTTTCATTACCCTGAATTTGTTTTGGATTTCTTCAAGTTTATACACGGATCGGGCCGGATAATTCTCGGCTTTTGCCCGCCTTGTTAAATGATCTTCCCACTGATTCTTGCCAGCTTTCTGCTTATTGGGTTTTTCCTTTTTTGGGGCTGCCATTAAAACAATACCTCCATGGCACTTTTTAGAAAACTGACACTTTCAATGGTCATTCCTTTTATTTTGGATAATTGCTTGATCGTACTGCTGGGAACAAGACATTTTGTAAATCCCATTTTTGCAGCTTCCTTTATTCTTGCCTGGACATGACCCACTGCCCTTATTTCTCCTGTAAGTCCAATCTCTCCGATCAAAGTTGTTTTTTTATCGATGGGTTTATCTAAAAAACTTGACGCCAGTGCTGCTGCAATGGCAAGGTCCACTGCCGGTTCTATTATTTTCACACCCCCTATGACATTCATGAAAATATCAAGACCGGAAAGATTCATCCCAAGTCTTTTCTCCATCACGGCAATAATTAAAGCCACTCTGTTATTATCAAGCCCTAAAACTGTTCGTCGGGGTGTCCCAAAACCTGAACTTGATACAAGACCCTGAATTTCAACAAGAATGGGCCGTGTGCCTTCCATACAGGATGTCACCACAGAGCCCGGTGCAACAACCGACCGTTCTGCTAAAAAAACGGCGGACGGGTTGGGGACCTCGGTGAGTCCCTTTTCGTTCATCTCAAACACGCCAATCTCATTTGTGGAACCAAATCTGTTTTTCACCGCCCTTAAAATTCTGAACACATGATTTTTATCTCCTTCAAAATATAGGACTGTATCCACCATATGTTCCATAATTCTAGGACCTGCAATAGCGCCTACCTTGGTCACATGACCCACAAGAAAAATGGGAAGTCCGGTTGTCTTTGCAAGCTTCATAAACTGCATGGCAGCTTCCCGGATCTGTGTCACAGAGCCTGGGGTTGAAGAGACATCAGGATGAAACACGGTCTGAATGGAATCAATCACCAAAGCATCATATTTAGATAGTTCCACCATAGCCAGGATGGAATCCAGATCGGTTTCAGATACCACAAACATGGAAGCCCCATGGGAATTAAGCCGTTTCCCCCTCATGGAAATCTGCCGAACAGACTCTTCTCCTGACACATAGAGGCACTTTTTACCGGCACTTGATAAACTTGACAATACCTGGAGCATCAAAGTGGATTTTCCAATCCCGGGATCTCCTCCGATCAGAATTAATGTGCCGTCAACAATTCCGCCCCCCAGCACACGGTCGAATTCCCCCACACCGGTTTTAATCCTGTCGGATTCTTCCACTTCTACAGAATCAAGCAAAACAGGTTCGGGTAGAAAAGAAGATTTTTTCTTTTTAAAAACACCTGAAATAATCCGCTCTTCCACCAAAGTGTCCCAGGCGCCGCAATCCGGGCATTTTCCCATCCACTTTGGAGCCTGTCCCCCACAGGACTGGCATCTGAATGTAAACTTATCCTTTTTTTTCATTCTATCTTAACCTTGCTTGTCAGTAATTTATAAAATGTGGAACTATATCATCTTGCACGATCCATATCAAGATTCGGATATTCCGGTGAACACGTGAAAACGCTGCTCCCGTCTGTCCTCTGTGTTGCTGGGTTAAATATTAATTTTCGGGGTCTATGAAGAGTGGGGTCTATGGTAAATCTGAATCTCTCCAAATCGTTTTCCCCAGCCTAAAAGCAAACTTGGGGGTCGTTTTATGGAAGACAATAATTTGTTTTGTTGAAAGTCGTTGTTTCCTTTCTCATTTTACCCTCCTATATTTTAGCTGTAATATTTGATAATTCGTTTTTTGTCCTCGTTTGCCTTATCGCCTTTAAAATAGATTTCTATAAACTCCATAACATCTTCATTTTCATAATATGCATATATGATTCTTATCCCACTCATTGCTCCACGTCCTTTTAGAGCTTTACAGGCAAATTTTTTTGCTTTGTATATCTTAGAAATTTCAATTCCTAACTCTGAGATATGAAAAACTCCTTTATTGTCCACTCCCAGTTTATGAGCAAGTTTGAGCTGTTTATTAATAAAAGTTTCGATATCATCATTAAGAGTTTTAAACCTTTTCGCCAGTTTCTTGAAATCTTTGTCAAATTCAGGGAATCTCCGTACTTCATTAAATATCGTCTTCACTATAATTCCTCACGGAATAAGGCAACGTCCGATAAAATACTGACTCATATTCAATAACTTCCCCATCCTCGGTAGTTTTCCAGGGAACATCGTTATGGGAATACTCACTGATCTCAGAAGCATTCATGTTTGACAAATTATTTAAAACATCATCAATCATTTCTTTTTCGTGTGCTTTGAACTGAGTAAGATCTGATTTTCTTAAAGGTAAATATTTAGTCTGAGGATATTGAAAATAATTTTCCTTTACCTTTACTAATTCTTTGCCCTCCATTTCCGCGACAACCTTTATGAATTCTTTGGGTGTTGGTCCATGATGGTTTTTTATGTAGGTTGCTCCTATTAATTGCTCTTCATACTTCTCATAAAAATTAAAATCTATGAAATAAAGAAGTTTATACAGAACTGTTTCCCCTACATTTGGTTTAGACCCTACTTGCTCAAGAATATAAATTAATATCTCCTTGAATTTTTGCAGATTCCTTTGAGGAACACTAATCCTAATTTCCTGTTTTTTTCCTGTTTCCTTCATGGCTTTTTCAAAAACAATCTCAATATCTTTTTTAACATCTAACAGAACATCCGTAGGAATATTAAATGTTTTAGCAAGCTTAACTATCTCTTGGGCACTAATTTTTCTACTCCCGGTTTCTATTTGTGAAATAGCGACCCTGCTTATTCTCAACTTTATAGCCAATGCTTCTTGAGATAAGCCTGTTTTTTCTCTTATTTTTTTAATCTTTGCACCTATATTTTTATAGAACCCATCCATGATTATATTCTCCCTTTTTTATAGAAAATTTAGCGCATGTTCGAAATTATGTCAAGGCAATGTTTTATTATCTAACATATTTTAAAAATATAGAGTTTTTCTTTTAGATCAACAGAGGAAAAGATCAATCGATTCATCGCAATCCATGCCCCTCCCGGGTTAAAACCAAGACACTTTTTTCTTTTACATGCTGTTTGACAGCGATTGCCCTGATTCCGGATATCATCCTGTTTGTTTTCACGAGAAAGGGCCTTGTAGTATCCGCAATATTTCCCTTGTAATTTTATCCCATATCATCTAACTATGATTTTTTTACTTTTAAACAAAAAGGTTTCCCATGCCCTACACTGGTGAATTAATCGCCATTGCCACTGTATTTTGCTGGACTATCAGTATTCAGCTTTTTGAAGCTGCGTCCAAAAGAGTGGGGACAACCCCGGTCAATATTATCAGGCTCTCTGTCGCTTTGATACTTTTCAGCCTTTTTTTGTTTTTCAGGCATGGATATATCCTGCCGGTTCACTTTCCGGCCCATGCCTGGATTTATCTTTCTCTTTCCGGGGTCATCGGTTTTTTTATAGGAGATATTTTTCTTTTCAAGGCACTTGTTGAAATAGGACCAAGGGTTACCATGCTGATCTTCAGCCTGTCCGCACCCACTACAGCCTTAATCGGCTGGTTATTCCTGGATGAAATATATGTCTTTCATCAATGGGTGGGTATGTTTGTCACCCTTTTCGGTGTCGGGATTGTCATCCTTGAAAAAAATCAAAAAGCGTCAAATTCTTCAAACCTGAAAATCAGGGACATCACGTTAAAGGGTATTCTGTTTGGATTTGGGGGAATGTTAGGTCAGGCATTGGGATATATTTTAAGCAAAACCGGCATGCAGACGGAATCGGGATATCTGGATGCATTTTCGGCAACCCAGATCAGGGTGATTGCGGCTTTCCTGTGTTTTCTTGTTTTCTTTACAGTCACTGGAAAATGGGGGAACGTTAAAACTGCCCTAAAAAATACAACAGCCGTACTTTTTACTGCCATTGGGTCAGCCATCGGCCCGTTTTTAGGGGTATCTCTCTCTCTTATGGTGCTGCATTATCTGACAACCGGCGTGGCCTCCACATTTCTCTCTCTTGTCCCGGTTTTCATCATCCCGTTTTCAATTTTCCTTCACAAAGAACACGTCTCCATCAGGGCAATTGTCGGGGCTGTGATTGCCGTGTTTGGCATTTATCTTCTTATGTCGTAAATATATAACCAATAAAAACTGCCGGGATTGTAATCCAAAGGCTTATCTTATATGATCCCTCCAGTTAAAAATTGCATATAAAATTTAAGGATACCGGCGTCAAACATGTTTCTTCCCACAACACTGCAAGAGGTCAAAAAGCTTAACTGGGGGGGGCTTGATGTAATTCTTATCACAGGAGACGCCTATATTGATTCACCGTTTATAGGGGTTGCCATCATCGGCAAAGTTCTTGTTGATAAAGGCTTTCGCGTGGGAATCATTGCCCAGCCGGACATGGACACCAATACAGATATTTCAAGGCTTGGAGAACCGGCTCTTTTCTGGGGCATCACAGGAGGCTGCGTGGATTCCATGGTGGCCAATTACACAGCCACCAAAAAACGAAGAAAAAAAGATGATTATACCCCTGGAGGTATAAACAATCGACGCCCGGACAGGGCTGTGATTGCTTATTCCAATCTTGTCAGAAAATATTTCAAAAAAACCAGACCCATTGTCCTGGGTGGAATTGAAGCAAGCCTGAGGCGGATAGCCCACTATGATTTCTGGTCAAATAAAATCCGAAGGTCTATTCTCTTTGATGCAAAAGCTGACTATCTCTTGTCTGGCATGGCACACAATTCCATCATCAAATTCGCAGATGTTTTAAAAAACGATAAAAACCCTGAAGCTTTGAACGGTGTTGCATTTATTTCAAAGAAAAAAAAAGGGAAAGAACTGCCCTCTTTTGAAGCCGTTCAAGAAAACAGGGATGACTATATTAAAAGTTTTCACACATTTTATGAAAACAATGATCCCATAACTGCTCAAAGGCTTTGCCAACAACACAAGGACCGCTATCTTGTGTTAAACCCGCCAGAACCCTATAGTACTACAAAAGAACTTGATCATATCCATTCTCTTGAATTTGAAAGAGACCTTCACCCATTTTATAAAAAGTCTGGAACAGTCAGGGCGCTGGATACCATACGATTTTCCATTCCTGTCCATTATGGCTGTTACGGCGAGTGTAATTTTTGCGCCATTTCTATTCACCAGGGCCAGACTGTAAGGTTTCGAAGCGAAGACTCCATTATAAATGAAGCAAAAGCTATTTCAAACCTTAAAGACTTTAAAGGATATATCACGGATCTTGGGGGTCCCACTGCAAACATGTACGGGTTTGAATGTAAAAAGAAACTTAAAAAAGGGGCTTGCCAGGATAAGCGCTGTCTCTTTCCTGAGCCCTGCAAAAGCCTTGCCCCGGATCATTCAAAACATATGAAACTGATTCAAAAAATTGAAAAACTGCCTGGCATTAAAAAGGTCTTTATCAGCTCGGGCATCCGTTATGATCTAATATTAAATGATAAAAAAAATGGTCCTGCATACCTTGAAAAAATCGTAAAAGACAATGTTTCAGGTCAAATGAAAATCGCGCCGGAACATACAATGCCCCATGTTTTAAACTTAATGGGCAAACAGAATATTGACATGCTCTTACAATTTAAAAACAAATTTGATGCATTGAGTAAAAAAGCTGAAAAAAAACAATTTCTAACCTATTATTTAATCGCTGCCCACCCGGGGTGCAGTATGAAAGACATGAATGCTTTAAAACAATTTACCATTCAAAAGCTTAAGATGACACCGGAACAGGTTCAGATTTTTACCCCCTCCCCTTCAACCTATTCGACCCTGATGTATTATACCGGCTTAGATCCTTTTTCCATGACCCCCATATTTGTTGAAAAAAATCCAGTCGATAAAGAAAAACAAAAAAAAGCTGTCACGAAAAAACCACCACGACAGGGTTATAAGAAGAGGAAACCTTATGACCGATAATGCTTTTACAACCTATTTGTAGAATTTATTTTAAACTGACTTCCAGTTTCACAGGATGATGATCCGAATGTTCAAAATCAAGATAAATGCCCTGGACCTGTTTGACTTCAATATTCGGTGACACCAGGAAAAAATCAATCACCGTTGTAAGGGTTGTCTTTTGATCATATGGGGCAACAAGACGTCTATTGGTTGGAATCTTCCTGTCATAGGCCCAGCTCCATTCCGGAAGATAGTCTTTTTCAATATCCATACGATTTTCATTATCCATGGGGTTTAGTTGAAACTCAGGATTAAAGTTTGGCGGACACTGGTTCCAGTCTCCACCTACAATCACATAATTGCCCTTTTCATATTCCTGAATTAAAAAATTCTTAAGGTAGGCCATCTGGTTGCTTCTTAAACTGCCGTCATCATAGGCTGAGTTGTGGGTATTAATTACCAGAAGCTCTTTTCCGGTTTCAAGCAAATATCTTGACACCAAAAAACACCGGTCCAGCATAAACAGCCCCTGGGGCCATGCATAGTTCCCCGGAAAAGAATGCCGGATAACTGAAATAGGTTCAAATCGGGCCAGTGTCTGCAAACCTGACAAAACAGAGCCGAGGGGATTAGAGGGCGGAACAGGTACAAAAAAGACATCATAATTCTTCCCAAAGCTTGAATGAAATTGGGGAAATAGCTTTTCTATTTTTAAATACCCGTCAATGGAATAGCTTCGCTTGGATTTTTGATCCACCTCCTGCAATAAAAAGAAATCAATATCATTTCGCCGGGCAATAAAGGTTTCAATGGCTGATATATTTTCTTCCACGATTTGTCTGGCCGGTCTCACCTGTTTGCCGCCATCATAGAAAAAATCCATGTCCCGGCTTAAGCCCCCATATCCGATGTTCCAGATCAAAAGCTTGTAATTTTTTTGTGAAGAAATTACCCTGGCATCTTGTTTTTCAAACACCAAAGATGTTGGATCAGGCCGATAGTCTGAAATGGTCGCATAACCTACCAGGCAGACAAAACCCAAAACTAAAATACAAACGAGCCCAAAAACGATCTTAATTACTTTTTTCATACAAAAAAGCATAAAATAAATGCTTATCAGAGTCAATATGCAAAATGATTTGAGACGATTTAAAAAGATCATTGACAAACAATATCGAATGGTTTAACCATTAGCATAGTGAAATTGTATATTCAGGAGAGAAAATGACAAATAATAGAATTGCCTCCCATCCGGTTTTAGATATTCCAAAAAAAGAGATGATCTCTTTTTATTGGAACAAATCAAAACTTGCGGGCAAAAAGAATGAGATGATCTCATCCGCACTTTTTGCAAACAATATCAAAATATTCGGTCATCACCATAAAGATGGTTCTGCCCAGGGAATTTTTTGTGCCAACGGGCAATGCGCGAAATGCACGGTCATTGCCAACGGGATACCGGTAAAAGCCTGTATGACAGGTGTCAAAGAAAATATGATTGTTGAAAGTGTTGAAGGATTGCCCAAGCTTCCTGATGTGGATGAAATGGTACAAATCAGCGATATTGAACATACAGCCACGGATGTGCTCATAATCGGCGGGGGACCCGCAGGATTGTCCGCAGCCATTCAACTTCAAGAACATGAAATCACGACCATCCTGGTAGACGATAAGGATGAACTGGGTGGAAAACTTGTCTTGCAGACCCATAAATTTTTCGGTTCGCAAGAAGACTCCCATGCCGGCATGCGCGGCATGGATATCGGTCGCATGCTTGCCCAAAAAGTTGAAGACAGCGCTCATATTGATGTATGGAAAAACAGTACGGCTCTCTATGTGTTTGATGACAAAAAAGTGGGCATCCTCAAAAACGGAGTCTATAAAATTGTCACCCCAAAAGCGATTTTGAATGCTGCCGGTGCCAGAGAAAAATTCTTACGGTTCAAAGGCAATTCATTGTCAGGGGTATATGGTGCCGGTGCATTTCAGACCCTTGTGAACCGGGATCTTGTCAAACCCACGGAAAAACTCTTTATCATCGGCGGCGGCAATGTGGGCATTATTGCAGGATACCATGCCTTGCAGGCCGGTATAAACGTCGTGGGCCTTGCAGAAGCCCTTCCCCAATGCGGGGGATACAAGGTTCATGAAGACAAACTCAAAAGGCTTGGCGTTCCCATATACACTTCCCATTCCATTGTATCCGCCAATGGGAAGGAATCGGTTTCTTCAATCACCATTGCCGGGATTGACAAAAACTTTCAGGTCATTGAGGGAACAAACAAAACCTTTGAGTGCGACACCATACTTATTGCCGTGGGTCTTGAATCTGTTTCAGAATTCACTGAGGAAGCCCAATCAGCAGGCATCAAGGTGTTTGCAGCAGGCGATGCCTCAGAAATTGCCGAAGCATCTTCAGCCATGTTTAATGGTAAAATCGCAGGATTAAAAGTCGTTCAGCACTTTAAACCAAACACAAAAGAGATCCCTGAATCCTGGTATGAAAAAGCAGATATCCTCAAATCCCATCCAGGACCTGTTCAGGAACTTAAAGCCTCAGGCGATGAAGACGGGATTTTCCCGGTGATTCACTGCAAGCAGGAAATCCCCTGCAACCCCTGCAGCACGGTTTGCGAAGAAGGATCAATCAAAATGCAGGGAGATCCCATCAAAGGCCTTCCCAAATTTGACGGCGAATGCAAAGGATGCATGAAATGCCTTACCATCTGCCCGGGACTTGCCATTACCCTGGTGGATTACAGGAAAGACAAGGATAACCCTGTGGTTTTTCTTCCCTATGAAGTTTCAAACTTTGAAGTTAAAAAAAATGATGAAATAGCACTTGTGGATGTGGATGGAAATCCTCTGGGCACTTATAAGGCTCTTGGGGCAAAGGCAACAAAAAAGAGCAACCGGACCCAGATTGTAAGGGTCAGGGTGCCAAAGGATATTGCCAAAAAAGTGGTGGCATTTACCATCCAGGAAAAAAAGGTTACCGAAAAACTGACCCAAAAAATCCCCCATGATCATATCCGGGATGATGAAGTGGTCTGCCTTTGTGAAAGAGTGACGGCAGGTGAGATCAGAGGGCTTGTTAAAAAAGGCATTACAGATATGAACCAGATCAAGGCTATTTCAAGGGCCGGCATGGGCCCCTGTGGATATAAAACTTGTGAAAACCTGATGAAGCAGATCTTCTGGGCCCAAAAGACAGCCCAGGAAGACATTGTCAACAATGTTCGGCGACCCCTCTATGTTGAAGTTCCCCTGGGCAAATTTGCCAATGGAGGTCAATAATGAAAAATTATGACGTCATCATTATCGGTGCAGGTTCTGTTGGAGTCCCTGCTGCCTTGTCCCTGGCCCAAAATAAGGTTAAGGTTCTTGTAATAGATGCACTGGCCTCCCCGGGTCAAGGGCAGAACAAAAAGGCCATCGGCGGAATCAGGGCCACCCATTCCGATAAAGGCAAAATCTTAACCTCCCAGAGAAGTATAGACATTTTTTCAACCTGGGAAGAGACCCATGGCGATGATATCGGCTGGATTCAGAACGGATACAGTTTTCCTGCCTATACAGATGAAGATGCCAAAAAATTAAAGGATTTAATGAAAATCCAGAAATCCTTTAACCTGGATATCGACTGGCTGACCCCAAAAGAATATCTTGAAATCGTCCCCGGCATTAACAAAAAAAACCTTAGGGGCTCCACCTATTCGCCAAAAGACGGCAGTGCCTCGCCCCTTTTAGCCATTAATGCCTTTTATTTTAAAAGCCTTGAATATGGCGCCCAATATAAATTCAAAGAAAGCGTTTTGGCCATCTCCATTTCAAGTGATAAAGAAATAAAAATCAAAACCGACAAAGGCGAATACACGGCCGCAAAAGTCATCAATGCCGCAGGCAATTATGCCCGGCAGGTGGGCCAGATGATCGGCCTTGATTTTCCCGTGGAACCGGACAGCCATGAAGGTGCCATCACAGAACCGGTTCAAAGATTTTTCGGTCCCATGATCGTTGATTTAAGACCTTCTCAAGATCCGGCCACAGAAGATTCAGCCAATTTTTATTTCTACCAGAACAATGAAGGCCAGGTGATTTTCTGCCTGACACCCAGGCATCTGATGAAGGGGACAGCCAGTGAAGCCACATCTGTATTTCTCCCCCAGGTGGCAAAACGAATGGTGGCTCTCTTTCCAAAGCTTGCCAATCTTAAAGTCAGAAGGACATGGAGGGGACAATACCCCATGACACCTGACGGGTTCCCCATTGTTGGAGAAACAAAAGAATTCCCCAATTTTATTAATGCCATCGGTATGTGCGGCCAGGGTTATATGTTAGGACCCGGCCTTGGGGAATTATTAACAAGAATTGTGACTTGCGAATTGATACAAGATGATATAGATGTTTTAACACATTTTAATTTATATAGAGATTTTTCCGGCATAGAACAATTTAAATAGGAGACTTACGAACAAATCAATGTTTAAAAGAGCAAAACAAAGCAGAGTATTCCAGGATGTGGTTGACCAGATACAGGATGCCGTTCTCAATGGCAAACTTGTGCCCGGAACAAAACTCCCGCCGGAAAGGGAATTAAAAGACATATTCAACACCAGCCGCGGAACCTTAAGAGAAGCCTTAAGAGTGCTTGAGCAGAAAGGACTCATTGAAATCAAACTGGGCGTCTCAGGCGGAGCCATTGTCAAACGCATTGATGCCGAACCTGTTGTTGAGTCTCTGGCCCTTTTAATCCGTTCAGGAGGTGTCTCCCTTGAACACCTTGCAGAATTTCGAATCAAAATCGAAGGCAGCCTGGTTGAGCTTGCTGCCGCTCGTGCCACAAAAAAAGATATCAAAGAGCTGGAAGCTCTTTTTAATCAGGCAAAAGTCTATTATGAAAAAAATGACTGGGAAAATTTTCTTAAGACCGATGAAAAAGTGCATACCTTTATCGGTACCATGACCCGGAACCCCGTGTTCCAGTTTGTGCAGAAAACCATCCACGACAATATTCATCGGTATTATGCTGAATACCTTCCCATGAACAAGGAAAGAACCCTTGAAAACCTCACAGACTTTGAAAAGATCATTGATGCCATGAAAGTCAATGATGCAAAAACAGCTTCTGCCATTATCATGGATCACGTCAAGCGGTTCAGCGACAAAATGCAGGAAAAAATAAACGGCAATTCCAAATAAGTCTAACTTTTATTTGTTTCATAATGGCGGACAGCCGACCTCACCCCGTTGATCATGCTGACGTTTACAAAGTCAAAAATTACCATGAATAAGTCTTGCTATTTTAAATCCATATCCTCTATATAGGATCTAATCAAATAATTGATTATTTTTATAATTAAATTAAAAAAGGAAACATATGAAGACACCGCCCAAAAAAACTCCGATTGACTCTTCTATCGTCAAGCAGGAAATAAAAAAAATGGGGCTTAAATCCGTTGGCCTCGCATCCATAAGAGAGCTGAATCGGATCGTAAATAATATTGAAGTGGCTGCCAATGAAAAATATATCCGCATGGAAATGGGGGTGCCGGGCTTTGATCCCCCCAAAATAGCCGTGGATGCGGAAATTAAAGCCTTAAAAAAAGGGGTTGGCTCCAAATACCCGCCCTTTGACGGTATCCCTGAGTTAAAACTTGAAATCTCCCGGTTTGTTAAAAACTTCATTGATGTGGACATCAACCTTGAATCCTGTTTCCCCACGGTGGGCTCCATGCAGGGATGCTATATGGCCATGATGTGTACCACCCGCCGCTTAAAAGGTAAAAACAAGATCCTCTTCATAGATCCGGGGTTCCCTGTCAATAAACGCCAGGCCAGTGTCATTGGTGTGCCCTATGATAACTTTGACGTATATGAATTCAGAGGAGACAAACTCAAACCAAAACTTGAATCCTATCTTAAAAAAGGTGATATTGCCTCCCTTATGTATTCCAATCCCAACAATCCCGCCTGGATCTGCTTTACCGATCAGGAACTTCAGATCATTGGAGAGCTTGCCACAAAGTATGACTGTATTGTCATGGAAGACCTGGCCTATTTTGGCATGGATTTCAGGAAAGACTATTCTGTACCCGGACAAGAACCCTTTATCCCGTCTGTTGCCAAATACACGGACAATTATATCCTGCTCATTTCAAGCTCCAAAGCCTTCTCCTTAGCGGGCCAGAGAATCGGCATGACCGCCATCCCTGACACGCTTTTTAACTCTGAAGGAAATAACCTTGAACCTTATTTTGGCTCCAACAACTTCGGCTATGCCTATATTTTCGGTGCCATGTATGCATTAAGTTCCGGTGTTTCTCACACCAACCAATGGGGGCTTACAGGACTTTTAGAAGCGGTCAACAACGGTAAATATAATTTTGTGGAAAATGTAAAAGAATATGGAGACCGGGCAAAAGTCATGAAAAAGTTGTTCACGGACAATGGCTTTCAGATTGTCTATGACATGGATGAGGATGAAAAAATAGCCGATGGATTTTATTTTACCATTTCATATCCCGGATTCAGTGGTATCGAACTGGTAGAAGAACTGCTCTATTACGGCATCAGTGCGATTTCTCTGACCACCACGGGAAGTGACCGGCATGAAGGATTGCGAGCCTGTGTGTCTTTAACAGGGCAGGAAAGATTCAAGGATCTTGAAGACAGGTTGAAATCCTTTGAAAAGGATCATCCAGAAAATAGTGATTTTAAAGTCATCAATTTGTAAAATAAATTGTGTGTAATTGTATGGGGGGTCTGGGTGTATTACGCTCACCAGACCTTTCATTCTCCGTGCCTAAAAATCCCCAATGGACTTTAAATAGGTATCTTTTTCTATTGTATTCTCCAATTTCCTGATGTATGAAATTGTTTATTGGCGCCAAGACCCAAGGAAGGATTTAAAAATGCAAAGAAAAATTATTGATTGTTTAAATAATATAGCCTTGTTTGATAAGCTTAAACCAAATGAATTAGAAACCATTTCAAAATATGTGTATATCATTAAAATAACAAAAGGAGAAATTTTATTTAATGAAGAGGATAAAGGCGACCATGTTTGTTTTATTATAGATGGCAAATTAGATGTACTAAAGCTCGTGTTCGACAGCTGTAGATACACAAAACTGGAAAAGCCCTGCCAGTCAAGGGATACAGCTATCCACTCAAAATGGCGTAGTGCCTACAAAATCAGGGGGTGGATTTGATGGATTTTATCTTTTGAGGAAGCGGTAT
>NZ_JAUWQB010000092.1 GCF_030611305.1 Desulfobacula sp.
ATACCGCAGCCACAGACTCGAATAGATTCCACGACTGTGCTCGTGCTTGCCGGCTCGGCTGAACAGCTCAAAAAATATGACGAGGTCTTCTCCATTTACAGTGTTTATCACACCACTGATGCTCCTGTTCTCATATTGGGCGGTGGCCGTGTCGGGCGTGCAGCGGCACAGGTCTTGGAAGACCGACAGATTGTTTACAAAGTTGTGGAAAAAAGGGCGAGATTCATTCAAAATAACAATTATATTGAAGGCAATGCTGCTGATCTTGATACCTTGAAGCGGGCCGGCATACAGGAAGCTACTTCTGTCATTATTACCACTCATGATGATTCCATGAATATTTATCTTACCATTTATTGCCGTCAACTGCGATCCGATATACAGATTGTCAGCAGGGCTAATCTGGACCGAAATATTTCCAAACTGCACAGTGCTGGAGCAGATCTTGTCATGTCACATGCTTCCATGGCAGCAAATACTATAATTAATCTTTTAAAACCCAATAAAGTAGTGATGTTCGCAGAAGGATTGTATATCTTCCGCACGCCAGTACATGCAGCTCTTGTGGGCAAATCCCTTGCTGAAACTCAAATTCGGGAACAAACGGGCTGCAGTGTAATTGCTATTGGCAGAGAGAATAAATTAAATATTAATCCCGAACCTTTGATTCTTCTTGGGGAACATGATGAAATGGTCTTGATTGGGACGAGCGATGCGGAAAAATGTTTTATGGACATCTATCAATAATCAGTAAAAACAGGGGCTTTGAAATATTTATGTGTGTTCCCCTGATAAATTGAGTGTTGACTCAAAATCATACTTTTGTTATATGCAAAGGTTGGTTAAAATGGAGATTGATAGATTTATTATCATTGTAAGGACATATTATGAAACTCCTATTTATAGATGATGAACAGACATTTCTGAAATATCTTGCCAAACGACTTGTGCTTGACGGATTCACAGTTAAAACAACTTTTTCAGGTGAAGAAGGGGTAAAAGCTGCTGCTGAAGAAGATTTTGATGTGGCTGTTGTGGATTTGCAAATGCCGGGAATTGATGGGATTGAAGTTCAAAAAAGGCTGAAGGACTTGCAGCCGACGTTGCCCTGTATTGTTCTCACCGGGCATGGAAGTGTTGAAAATGCGCTGGAAAGCGGTAAATATAATGCATTTAAATTTTTGTCAAAACCCGTGGATATGGATACGCTTATTGAAACCATAAACGCGGCTTATAATCACAGAATTCAACAGGAACAATCATCCTCCGGATCTGACAGATCCCAAGCAGGAGCAAAAAAAGAAGGCGCCATGGCAAAGCTGTATGGGAAATTCCGTAAATTGTATGGTGTTGAAAAATAGTTTGTTTTTGGTTTTTGATTCTCATGATATTTGAGGGAGGGTGGTTCATTGATAGTTTCAGGTAATGGTATTGCCAAAAATGACGGCAAGCCGACATCCACGCGTTTTAAATCATTTTTTTCTTTTCTGGTTACATTTGTTTTAATGTTTTTAACCTGGATTGTGCTGTCGGGAAAATTTGATCCTCTGTTGTTATGGCTGGGGGGTATTTCAAGCTTTTTTGTGGCGTACTATTTTTACGACCTGTTATTTCCAGTAATGGAATCGGGATATGGGAAAGTGTTTTTTAGATTTATCGGTTATATGCCCTGGTTGATCTGGGAAATCATTAAAGCCAATTTCCACCTGCTGTATCTGGCCTTTCACCCACGGATGAAAGAGTTGATAGATCCCCACATTATTACTTTTAAAACCAATTTAAAATCCGATATAGCCATAACAACCCTGGCCAATTCCATTACCCTGACGCCTGGAACCATTACGGTAACGGCGGACAGTGACGGTGTGTTCAGGGTGCATGCCATTGACAGGGAATCAGCCGATGCCTTGCCGGGCACCATGTTAAAAAAAGTTGCTAAAGTTTTTGGAGAAGAGATATGACCACTTTTTTTCTAAGCGTTGCATTGGGATTATGCTTTCTGATGCTTTTTTCACTGTATAGAGCCTTGTTCGGTCCTACGGTTCTGGATCGGCTTATCGGCGTCAATGCCATCGGGAGTAAAACTGTCATTCTTTTACTGCTCATCGGTTTTCTTTATGAGCGTGTTGACATGTTTGTTGATATTGCACTGGCCTATGCGTTTCTAAATTTTGTTACCGTACTGGCGGCATCACGCTATTTCCACAAAAGGAAAGGGCTGTACGAAGAATCCTTTATGGATTAATCATCAATTTGGAGTAACCATGGATATACTTGTCATTTTGTTTTTAGTTACTGGCTTATTCTTTTTTCTGGGTGGAGCGGTCGGTATCATCAGGATGCCGGATTTTTACAGCAGGCTTCATCCGGCAGGCAAACTGGATACCCTGGGGATTTTTGCCATGGTGACGGGGCTTGCCATATACAACCTTCACCATTTTTCCTTTGACGCCCTGCTGCTTTCAGCAAAGATGTTTTTAATTGTATTTTTTGTGTTTCTCTCCAGTCCCACAGCCACCCATTCCATTGTTGATGCCGGAATGCGGGCGGGGTTGAGACACTGGACTAAAAAGAAACGAAAGGGTTAATCATGCACTGGCCAATTGATTTGATTGTGTTAACCTTTGTCATTTTTTGCGCGATTGCTGCCATATCTGTCAAAGATCTGCTTGGAACAGCCATTTTATTTGGTGCCTATTCATTTATGATGTGTCTGCTCTGGGCTGTTATGGGCGCAGTCGATGTTGCCTTTACCGAAGCATCAGTTGGCGCAGGAGTCAGTACGGTTTTCTTTGTTGCAGCTGTTTTCAGGACTAGCAGGAGGACAAAAGATTGAGATTCTTAGGATTTATTATTGTTTGCCTGACAGGCGCATTGTTGCTGTATGGAACAGGGGAATTCCCGGACTGGGGTGATCCTAATTCTCCGGCCTCAATCCATCTTTCAGATCATTATATTGAAAAAGCGGTTGAGGAAACACAGGTTCCCAACCTCGTAACGGCGGTTCTTGCTGATTATCGTGGATTTGACACCATGTTTGAAACAGCCGTTGTTTTTTGTGCAGGCCTGGCATGTTTCCTTTTGTTAAGGGATTTCAGTCAGAAAAAAGAACGCTTTTACCGGCACACCCCTACCGGGGTTATCCTGCATGTGAAAGACAGTAAAAAAATCCTGAAGGTGGGAAAAGAATTTGAACACATGGATAAAGACTGGGTGCCGTCTGACCTGATTATAAAAACTGTCTGCCGGATTTTAATCCCGTTTATCCAGATTTATGCCATGTATGTCGTGGCCCATGGAGATTTTTCGCCCGGTGGTGGTTTTCAAGGCGGGGTAATTTTTGGTTCCAGCCTGATTCTTTTAGCCATTTCTTATGATCTGAAAACGCTGGTAAGGCGGGTGAAGGAAAAAGTTTTTGGAATTTTTGCTGCTCTCGGGGTTTTAATTTATGTCGGGATTGGAGTCATCTGCATGTTCATGGGGGGTAATTTTTTGGACTATTCAAGACTGGCTCCTTTAGTACCGGGAGATCCTCACCATATCAGGGCTTTGGGTATGTTAGGCGTTGAAATCGGTGTGGGAATTGCTGTAACGGCAGCAATGGCCATCATTTATATTAATATCGTCTCCGAAGGCAGACATGATGAAGGACTATAGGTAAAGGCTATGACTGATTTGTTACCCCTGATTGTGGCAAAATACAACTACTGGCTCTATGTGATCTTAATGATGATCGGCCTTTATGCCATGATTGCAAAAAACAATCTGATAAAGAAACTGGTAGGTATGAACATCTTTCAAACAGCAATTATCCTCTTTTATGTATCCATAGGATATAAGACGGATGCCACTATACCGATCATTCAAAATGCCCATGGCGGACAGGGTGCCCACAGCGCGGCCATCCACGCGGCTGATTATATAAATCCCTTGCCCCATGTTCTAATGCTGACTGCCATTGTTGTATCTGTTGCAACCTTCGGCGTTGCCATGGCATTAGCTGTCAGGATATACCAGCGGTACCAAACCCTGGAAGAAGATGAACTCAGGATGCGCCTAGCTGATATCGGGCCGGAAAAATAAACTATGGATAATTACCCCGCACTAATTGTTATTGCACCGCTTTTAGCCGCCCTTTTAGCCGGGCTCGCCGTCTGGATAAAAGAACGATTGTCATACCCAATTGCTTTGATGGGTCTTGCCGTTTCAACCTTTTCTGCATTCAAAGTGTTGATGCAGGTCATAGATTCCGGCACGATCCAGTATAAGATGGCCGGCTGGACACCGCCCATGGGCATTGAATATAGAATTGATCTGTTAAATGCCATGGTACTTTTGCTGGTATCAAGCATTGCCTTTTTAAATCTTTTGGCAAGCTACAAAAGTGTTGAGATAGAAACAAATGACAGGGCCGGGTCATTTTATACTATTTATCTCTTGTTTGTGACAGGGCTCTTAGGTGTTACAGCTACAGGCGACCTTTTTAATCTTTATGTATTGATTGAAATCACCTCATTGACCAGCTACGCCATGGTAGCTTTGGGAGACAGGGACAGAGGTCCTCTGGCCAGTCTGAATTATGTTTTTATCGGGGTTATCGGTGCCAGTTTCTATCTTCTGGGTGTGGGTTATCTTTATCTTAAAACCGGTTCCCTGAACATGCTTGACGTGGCAAATATTCTGTCCGGTATCCATGGTTCCTCCACGGTATTGGTTGCATTTATCTTGATGATGATCGGTATCTGGATTAAAATGGCACTCTTTCCCATGCATGTCTGGCTGCCCAATGCCTATACATACTCACCCGTGGCATTTGCAAGGATAGTGGCTCCCTTAATGACCAAAGTCATGGTTTATGTGATGATACGGTTGCTGATCACGGTGTTCGGGTTTGATTATGTTTTTGAAACCCTGAATCTTGCCGATGCAGTAGTCTGGCTTGCAACTATAGCTGTACTTGCCGGTGGTGTTATGGCGCTTTCCCAGAAAAATTTAAAAAAAATGCTCACCTATATCATTGTGTGTGAAATCGGGTACATGGTGGGGGGTGCATGGCTGGGTAATCAGCTTGGTATGACCGGTGCTATTTTACACATCTTAAATGATGCGTTAATGACCTTTGCCCTGTTTCTTGCTGTGGGGAATATGGTCTATAAACTTAAAACGGTTGATTTGATTGATCTGAAGGGCTTGTTCGGCAAGATGCCCTGGACCATGGCAGGATTTGTTCTGGCTGCCTTCAGTATCATTGGAGTGCCGCCAACCTGCGGATTTTTCAGCAAATGGTATTTGATTCTGGGGGCTTTTGAAGCCGGCGCCTATCATTTTGCAGGTGCACTTATCATATCCAGTTTGATCTGTGCCGTTTTATTCTTTAAAGTTTTTGAAATCTGCTTTTTTGAACCCATGCCCGAAGAACATGGGCATGTGGATTCTCATTCCCATGTGATAATTGAGGAAGCACCGGTATCCATGCTGATTGTGTCCGGGTTTGTCAGTCTTTCCTTGATTGTTGTGGGGCTGTATTCAGGGACTATTGTAAATACGATCATCCTTCCTTTCTTAAAGTGAAGATGAACATGATTATAGTAAAAAGGTAAACCAAATAAATGGAAACCATTATCTCAATTAAACCTCTTCTGGCAGTTTTAGTTTCTCTTTTTGTCATTCCGGTACTGATCTCTTCTTCCGGCAAACCCAATGTAAGGGAATCATGGATCTTTGTTGCAGGGGCCATCAAGCTTATTCTTGTCCTTTCCATGCTTCCGGTCATACTTGAAGGAAAACAGATCGCCCTGACCCTGTTTGAATTTGCTCCCGGTGCAGCCATTGCATTCAGAGTGGATGGACTTGGAATGCTGTTTGCCATTGTAGCGGCAAGCCTCTATATTGTGACATCCGTTTATTCCATTGGATATATGAGAGGGCTTGATGAACATGGTCAAACCCGGTTTGTCTCCTTTTTTGCCCTGGCTATTTCCGCAACTATTGGTGCGGCATTCTCTGCCAATTTATTGACCCTTTACCTTTTTTATGAAATTTTATCTCTGGCTACATATCCTCTGGTTGCCCATCATCAGGATAAAAAATCAAGAATTTCCGGTCGAAGATACTTAACCTTTATTTTAGGCACATCCATCGCCCTTGTCCTGCCCGCAATGATTTACTGCTATCATGTAACAGGAACCCTGGAATTCTCCACTGCCGGTATTTTTTCTGACCAATTGTCTAAACCTGCGGCCACTGTGTTGCTCTTAATGTTTGTTTTCGGGTTTGCCAAGGCAGGGATAATGCCGTTTCACTCGTGGCTTCCGGCTGCAATGGTTGCGCCGACCCCGGTCAGTGCCTTGTTACATGCTGTGGCAGTTGTAAAAGTTGGGGTCTTCTCCATTGTCAGGGTGATGACAGGAATTTTCGGAGTTGACCTGTTGTCAAACTTTAACCTTGGGGTGGTAGTAATGAGCATTGCTTCGGTCACCATTCTTGTGGGGTCCTGTATTGCTCTTTCCCAGGATGAATTAAAACGCAGGCTTGCCTATTCTACTATCAGTCAGTTGTCCTATATTATTTTTGGTGTGGCACTCTTGTCGCCCCAGGGACTTTTGGGCGGGGTCATCCACATTGTCATGCATGCCTTTGGAAAGATTACCCTGTTTTTTTGTGCCGGGGCTATTTATGTGGCAACAGGCAAGAAATATATCAGTCAGATGAGTGGGCTTGGTAAAAAAATGCCCTTTACATTTGCGGCTTTTTTTATTGGTGCCCTGGGAGTGATCGGGCTTCCGCCAAGCGGAGGATTTTACAGCAAATGGAATTTGATTTTAGGAACCCTTGAAGCTCAGCAGACCATTTTCATGGTTGTCCTGCTGGTATCATCATTTCTTAATGCATTCTATTTTTTACCCATTGTGTATAAAGGGTTTTTCGGGAAAAGTGAAGAAGAGGATGACAATGTTCCGGTGAAAATCCAGGAAGCAAATCTTTGTCTCGTCATTCCTTTGATGATAACAGCCGTTATTTCAATTGTTTTATTCTTTTACCCAACGGTTTTTGTCAATTTGATAAAAGTCGGTTTGGGTATTTGATTTAAAAATTTTTAAGGTTAGAAGCATGAATAGCAAAGATGAAAATAAAAGAGAAGATTGGGAAATGCTTGGGCATGAACCTGTGCCGGGATATAAAACAGCTTTTTATTTGGCGGTCTTGGTCGCTGTGATCTATTTAACATTTGCCTTTTCAACTGGCGGCGGCGGTCACTAACCGGTTTGATCTGGCGGGAAAAGATTAATTTGACACAAGGATGCAATAATGAAAAAAGAACTTTCAATCTTTGATAATCCCAAAAACGTAAAAAAACTATTGATCATTTTTTATTGTTCTCTGGTCATTTTATTGATTTCAGAATTTTTTATTCATCCACATCCGGCATTCTCTTTTGAGCATGTTAAAGGGTTTTCTGCTGTTTACGGCTTTTTCTCCTGTGTTCTGCTTATTTTTCTGGCCAAAATTTTAAGATTAATTGTGATGAAAAAAGAGAATTACTATGACAAGTAACATGCTTCCTCCTGCAATAATATTTATTTTAGGTGCAATTCTGATTCCTTTTTTAAAAGGAAAGACCAAGTCCATATACATGCTGTTAATCCCTGTGGCAGCCTTTTATATCCTGGTAAATATTCCTCAGGGAAATATCTGGACATATGAATTCTGGGGTTACAACCTGATTCTTGGAAGAATTGACAAGCTTTCAATGATCTTTGGCTATATTTTTACAATTATGGCTTTTCTTGGTATTTTGTTTGCCCTGAAAGTAAAAGATGACCTTCAGCATGTTGCGGCAATTGTTTATGCCGGCTCAACCTTAGGTGTTGTTTTGGCAGGAGACTTTCTGTCCCTTTATTTTTTTTGGGAAGTCATGGCGGTCAGCTCAACATTTTTGATCATTGCATCCAGAACAAGAGCATCACGGGAAGCAGGCTTCAGGTATATTCTGGTTCATTTGATCGGCGGCCTTTTCCTTTTGGCCGGGATTGTTCTTACCATCCAGAAAACAGGAACCATTGCCTTTGATTATATCGGTCTCACCGGGATTGAGTCATACCTGATTTTTATTGGTATTGCCCTGAATGCCGCAGCCATTCCTCTTCATGCATGGTTGCCCGATGCATACCCTCATGGAACCCCGACAAGCACGGTTTTTTTAAGTGCCTTTACAACAAAATCTGCAGTATATCTTTTAATCAGGACATTCCCCGGGGCAGACCTGCTTATCTGGATCGGCGCATTTATGGTCTTTGTACCCATATTTTATGCTGTACTTGAAAATGATATTAGAAAGGTGTTGGCCTATAGTCTTTTGAATCAGATCGGATTTATGCTCGTCGGTATCGGCATTGGGACCCAGCTTGCCCTGAATGGTGCTGTTGCCCATGCATTCTGCCATATTCTTTATAAAGGCCTGCTTTTCATGGCGGCAGGATCAGTTTTGCAGATGACCGGTAAGATCAAGTGTACGGAAATCGGGGGACTTTATAAAACAATGCCATTGACTTGTCTTTTCTGTATTGTTGGTGCAGCATCCATATCAGCGTTTCCTTTATTTTCAGGGTTTGTTTCCAAATCCATGATCGTCACTGCAACGGTCAATGAAAAAATGGTCTTTGTCTATCTCATATTGCAATTCGCCTCTGCAGGTGTGTTTCACCATGCGGGTATAAAAGTTCCTTTTTTCACTTTTTTTGGACATGATTCCGGCATTAGAGCCAAAGATCCTTCATGGAATATGACATTAGCAATGGGCATTGCAGCATTTGCCTGTATTTTTATAGGGGTTTTTCCTCAACCATTATATAATCTTCTGCCCTTTATAGTTGATTATGTGCCCTATACTGGTGCACATGTTGTCGGCCAGCTCCAGCTTTTAATGTTTGGTGCCCTGGCCTTTGCTCTTTTGATTCTTTCCGGATATTATCCACCGGAAATTAAATCTATTAACCTTGATGTTGACTGGTTCTATCGAAAGCTTGGCCGGGGAGGATATATCATTCTGGATAAGGGATTAAATACATTAAATATGATATCCGAAGGCGTTGTAATGGGATTTCTCAAAGGCCTTGTATTCTTTTTTAAAAATACAGCAGCAAAAATTGCTCTGTTTGTGGCGGTGAATATCTGGTTGGCTTTGGGCTACCGGGATAAGCGGCTGGAAATAAAGAAAAACAGACTTTACAATGATATTCTTGAAGGAACTCTGCCTATTGGTATCGGTGCAGCCGTTACTATATCCTTTATCCTTTTAGTGTTTATTTTAACTTAGCAACGAGGCTTTCAAATGGTAAAAATAGAAGATTTAAAACGTATCAATCTGTTAAAAGATGTTCCGGATCATTTGCTGGAGATTATTGCCAATGAAGCCCAGTTGAGTATTTTCGGTACAGACACACAATTAATAAGTGTCAATGAGGAAGTGGATACGTTTTATATGCTGATAATGGGACAGGTGGCCATTAAAATTGAACTGACACCTGAGATTGATGTTATTCTTGATTATATTCAGTCCGGGTCTTCTTTTGGTACTTCCGCACTCCTTAAAGGATCAACCTCCTCTTATTCTGCAGTTTGTCAGGAACCATGCGAGATGATAACCCTTTCAGGCGAGAGGATGCTTCAATTGTTTGAAGAGGATCATGAGCTGGCATACCATATGATGTCCAGTGTCGCAAAACAATATAAAAGACGCATGGATTTTCGGGCTCAGATGATTACGAAGACCTTGGGTAAAAATCCAGAGTTGCAAGAAGAGATCTCAGATGAGCAAGCACAACAATTATTTGAAGAAGATTTCCAAGCGAATTTTCAAAAAGGGTACGCCTCGATGTTGGAAATCGTAGAGCTTTTTAGATCAAGAATGAAAACGCATACACGGCAGTTTTTACATTCTCTGGCAACGCATCCCGGGATTATTTAATTATTTTCTCCAGAATTCAGGAACGAAAAGGATAATAACAGTATAAATTTCCAGCCTGCCCAACAGCATGCACCATGCAAGCAGCCATTTCCCCATTACCGGAAGATGGGCAAAATTTTCAGTGGGTCCTACGGTTCCGAATCCGGGACCGATATTTCCGATACAGGCTGCGACTGCACCCAAAGCTGTCATCATATCAACCCCCATACCGGCAAGAAGAATACTTGACACAATAAAAAGACCGATATAAAGGGCCAAAAATCCCATGATGCTTCGTAGAACTTTATCCGGGATAACCGTATTATTTATTTTTACATGATTGATGCTTCGTGGATGTATAATTTTAAACAATTCTCGATAGCAATATTTGTAACAGACAATGATCCTGGCGCATTTCATTCCACCACCGGTAGAACCTGCAGATGCACCGATAAACATGCAGACAAACAGAATCACCTGGCTTAAGCCTGGAAATTTTTCGTAATCAGCCGTTGCAAATCCGGTCGTTGTGAGGATTGAAACAACCTGAAAACTTGCAAACCGGAAGGCATCTTTAATGGAAGTATAAACAGAACCATAAATATCCCATGTCATTACAAGGGTTAACACAAGAACCAATCCAAGAAAAAATCGGCATTCCATGTCTTCCCAGAAGGCAAGAGTTTTCCCGCGAAGCATCTGGTAATGAAGAGAAAAATTAATTCCGGCCAGGATCATAAATATCACAATAACATAATCAAAATAGGCACTGTTATAGTGGGCAATGGAAGCATTTTTGGGAGAAAAACCACCGGTGGGCATGGTTGTAAACGCATGACAGGCTGCCTCAAACAACGGCATGCCGCCACCCAGCAAAAAAATGATTTCAAGCAGGGTGAAAACCGCATATACACCCCATAAAATTTTTGCAGAGTCACTCAGCCTGGGAGCAAGTTTGTCCGGCACAGGGCTTGGTACTTCCGCCTTATACAACTGGATACCGCCAACTCCTAAAAACGGCAGTATGGCAAGGGATAAGACAATAATTCCCATGCCGCCCAGCCATTGAATAAAGCTTCTCCAGAAAAGAAGACTTTTTGTCGTTCCTTCAATAGTTATCATTACAGATGATCCGGTTGTTGTAAAACCTGAGACAGATTCAAAAAATGCATCGGTAAAACTAGTGAATTCAGGGCTTAAATAAAAGGGCAGGGCACCAAAAAGGCCAATGCCTGTCCAGGCTAATGCAACAGCCGTCATCCCCTCTTTCTGGTTGATATAATCATCTCCGCCCTGTTTTTTTGACAGAATGATCAGGATGAGTCCTGCCACCGTGGTGATGACGATGGAGCGAATAAAGCTGTCCCTGGAAAGGTCATCATAATGGAGACTGACAAGTAAAGGGGCAACCATGGAAAGCCCCAGAAAAAATAAAAGGATACCGATAATACGTGCGATAAACTGCCAGCGCATTAAAAGAAATCCAGTTTAACGGTCAACAGTTTTTCGAGTTTTTTAACGGCATGTTTGACAGCAAACATGATGATTCGGTCATCCGGTTTGACAACACTGTCCCCATCTGGAATTATGATTTGACCGTTTCTGATGATGCAGACAAGAATCGCACCTTTGGGAAAGGAAAGTTTTTTTAATGGCTTGTTAGTAATGTCAGACGTTTCAAGGGCAATAGCTTCAATGAATTCTCCTCTCTCACCAAAGATTGAAATGTCAGATAAGACCTTCCCTTTCCTGATATTCTGTAAAATTGAGCTGACAGCCGATAGCCTCGGACTGACAACTTTCTCAATGCCAATGGTGGCAAGCAGGGGAAAATAACTTGATTTCCCGATCCTGGTGATCGTATCGTGAACCCCTAAATTTTTTGCCAGAAGGGAAACAAGGATATTGGTTTCATCATCATCGGTAACAGAAACAACAACATCACTTTGGCCCATGTTTTCTTCAAGAAAGAGTTTCTGGTCAGATCCGTCACCATGAAGAACAACGGCTTTATCCATTTGTTCAGACAGGTAATGACAACGGTCAATGTCAGAGTCAATGATTTTTGTCTTGATTGACTCTTTTTCGAGTCTTTTGGCCAGCCGTTCACCGATTCGTCCGCCGCCGATAATAAAAACTCTTTGGACAGGCACAATTTTTTTGCCGAAAAGCTTGAGCATTTTTTCAAGTTTTTGTGTTTCACTTACAAAATAGATTAAATCCCCGGGTTCAACTGTATTGCTTCCTCTTGGGACGATAACGTTATCATTTCTGATGATGGCGGCAATCAACGGCCGGTCCTCACCGAACCTGGAAGAAAAATCAACAAGTCTCATTCCTGCCATGGGAGAATGCCTGTCAAGTCGGATAGCTACATATTTTACCTGACCATCAGCAAAATCTCCGACATCAACGGCGCCCGGAACATCCATCAGTTTTTTGATGGTGTTCACCACCTCGATTTCAGGATTGATTACTGTATCAATATGGGGATTTTCTTTTTTCAACCGGTCATGATATGGATCAAAATCAGAATTTCTGATCCGGGCAAATTTTTTGGTTGTGGGGGATATCAAGTCGGTTATCAGACAGGCCACAAGATTTGTCTCATCGCTGTCTGTTACTGCCAGAAGGATATCAGTCTCTTTAATACCGGCATCAATAAGAACCTTAGGACTGCTGCCGGATGCCGTAATAACCTGTATATCAAGGTTTTCGGAAAGACGTCGAACAGCGTCCTGATCCTTGTCAATAACAATGACCCGCTTGTTTTCAGAAGCCAGTCGGCTGGCAATATTATACCCGACTTCTCCGGCACCAACAATAATGATCTTCAAGTGTTATCTCCTGTCACTCAATGATAAAGATTTGGGACATAACTTACTAAATCAGTAAAAGACTGTCAATAATACGAGAAAATCCCAAATCCACCGCCTAATTTTTTATAGACCCCTCCAAAGGTAAAATCGGGGAATTTTTTTCTTGGTGGGGCCGATTCCG
>NZ_JAUWQB010000157.1 GCF_030611305.1 Desulfobacula sp.
CAGGACATTCCACCTCGAGTCAAGCACTTACGGAGTTGATAAATGATACCCAAAAAACAACTATCTCTTCACGTACTATACGTTGGCACATGAATAAGCTGGGTCTTATGAAGATAAAAAAGACTCTTCCGAAATTAGTTGTTGATTGTCGCAGTCTGATCCCAAGAAAATGCCAAGTTATTTTACCAGTTCAGGATAGAGGTAGGGCCCGGCAGTCATAAAACCATCAGGCCCTAAGCAGACAGCAGTCTACCGCACTGAGCTATCCCTTGACATCGGGGTCCCCCCTCGTATGCCTCCGTTTTACTCAGATATCTCTATTTGGTCGCAATTGTAGATTAATTCGGCGCTGATGGTTTTTTCCTGTCTGTAAAAGGCTTCAGCCAAAAGCAGTGTGCCCATATTCATGATTTGACGTCGGTTCCCCCTGCAATGGGAAGACATGATGCTTAACGCATCAGGATCAAACAAAGTTTCAGGGGCGCCGCCATTGGATATCCTGAATTTTATGAACTCAAGGCTTTCATTGTCATTCAGGCCATTCAAATTAAATTGCCCAGTGAGCCGGGTTCTGACGGATGCCATAATTTGCAGTGAAAGTTTTTTTTCAAGGGTCTCATCTCCCACAAGAATAAAACTTGCCCCCACTGTTTCCTTGAGAGGATTAAACATCAGAGAACAGATATCCATCAAGGATTCCTTTTCCACCAGATGGGCATCATCAATAACAAATACCGGGAACACGCTTCGGTTTTCCGATGCCATGTTCATGATCTGTTTTTGTAAGTTAATCAGCAATGGCACAGTTCTGCCATTGGTATCCACACCGAGCACATCTGCAAGGGCTTTAAGCATACCATTGCGCTGCAACCCTCCATAATGGACCAGAGAAGGCTTGTAACAATTCACATCAAGCCGGGATAAAATATAATGGATCAATGTAGATTTTCCTGCACCGGACAGTCCGGACAGGGCAAAACTTTTACCTGTTGAGATCAAAGACAGCGCAGTTCTGTAGAACCGGTTGTCCTGCTCTCCCAGATAAGGGATTTTCAATCGGTATGTGTCTGCAAACGGATGATATTTATAATTAAAAAATTCTGCAGGGGATTCTCCATGGTTCAGCATAATACCTCCTATTGGTTTGGATGTTCAAATCGTCTTGCATTGGCACTGAGGTCAAGGATACGCGCCTTTTTCATTTCATCACCGTAATAGATGCAGGTTCTGTCCCACGGCATATAATAAATCGTCACCCTGGAACCTGGCAGGCACCCGGGGACTTCATGTCTGATTTTTTTAAAGTGGATGGTGCAATCATTGTAAACCCTGCACCGCCGTTCCATCCTGAACAGAGATTCAATGTCAATTGATGGCCCAAGAGTACGACAAAGATTTTTGGTTTGCAGCCTTTTTTGCAAAGGTGAACACGTAAGAGATGAGTGCAGGGTTTCGTGATATCTGCCAACCCATATTTTAAAAGCATCGTTGACCTGTTTAACGGTTTTAAATTTATCACAAAGAAACTGATCTCTGACAGTTCTGAAGAACCTCTCTACTTTGCCCCGGCCCTGAGGGACGAACGGCGGAGTATGGACTAAATCAATCCCGTTCCTGGCACAAAGTATTTTCAAGTGTCGGCTGACATAAGCCGAACCATTGTCGGTATAAAATCGTTGTGGAATTCCAAACCTTCTAACAGCTCCCATAAGATCATAGATTAAAGGTTCTACCGATTCAGTGAGATAAAATCCACCATGGACAATAAAACGGCTGCTGTCATCCAGAATGACGTGGAGATAAGTTTTTTGTTTTTTCCGATCTTTGAACAATTTGGGACCATGGAGAAAATCGGCTATCCATAATTGGCCAAAATGATCAAAGGCATAGGGTCGTCTCATTTCCTGATGAATATGCGGATCTCTCTGCAGGTTATGGGCTTTTGCAAACCTGTAAATACTGGATCTACTGGGTTTGTGGCCGTTCCATTTGCCAGTTTGACCCAATTCCTTGATTGTTCTGGCAAGGGTCCATCTTGGATGTTCCTTACGTATGGTAACCATTGCATAGGCTATATTGTCAGGGATTTGGTGTTTGCCTTTATCAGATCTTGTTTGACCTGTTAGAGCTGGTAATCCTCCACCAATATAACGGTATAGCCATTTCCTAATGGTTTCTGCACTCAGGGTGATATGAGATCCATTGGGGTGAACGTACCGCTGCCAGGATGCCTGGTCAAGCAATTCTCCTGTTGGTAGGCTATTGGCATCCCTGTGCAAAAGTGGACTGATAATCCCGTAACGCCATAAACCCAGTTCAAATTTCTCGTCATTTTGTTCTATCATTCGATCCTCCTGTATTAAAAAATTAACTTCATGAAGAATCGTTTAACAAAGTGACTGCTTTTATTAAATATACGTTTTGTGTTGGTGTTTTTTTACCTAAACCTTTCCGGGTAAAAAGCCCAGGAAAAATCCCTGGTAAATGATGCCCAAAATTTACCAGAAGACAAACAGGGGGAGGGGCGAATGTCATATTCCTGCCTGAACCAATTCCGGATGCTCAAGGCTTTTTTTATCCACCGTTGCATCCGTGGCCAGTTACTGCCGGTATGCCTGGCAATTTTAGCAATAGTTTCTCCTTGCTCATACATTGTAAGGACATACATTAACATGCATAAAGATGCCCGGATTATTGGCAACAAGGCATGAGGAAAAATTGAAAACGTTTTTCGTGGACATAAATCATTATCACAGCGAAAGCGCTGGATATTTATCAATTCATCATTAAACAAATACCGGCTGTAAAAGCCCCATTTTATATAGGCATGACGGTTCCCGCAGTGGGGACAGCAGATAAGTGCTACACAATTTTTTCTTGTAATTTCTGACAAAACAGTTATCAATGAATCCCAGGTTCGGGGCATATGTTCCTCCTCTTTGTTTTGAAATAAGCCAATATTTCATTGAGGGTATAACATATGCCCCCCCTCTTATCCCCCCAAAAAGGGGGGAGGAGGATAAAAGGCATAGGGCGGTCCTGCTGGCTGCTTTAAAAAACGATGGATTTTCTTATCTTTTAATACCTGATTTTTTTCACTTTGGTAATGTAACTTGGGAATTTATGCGGTATTTTGGGGATATTAAAGCGACTCTCTACAAATAATTGGAACAACTGCAATTCCTTTCTTTTTCTTTAATTCTAAAGCCTTTCTTTTTTCTTCTATGCAAGCTGGTGATGAGAGAAAACTTGCAGAGATAAACAAACAAATGATATCTGCATTTTCCAATTTATTGTCTATATCATTTTGAAAGTCTTGACCTGGTATTATTTTTCGATCATACCAATCCTCTATCAAGCTATTGTTTTTTAATGGTGTAATGTGTTTTATGAACTCTTTTATGTGTTCTTCGTCAAGATGCGAATAACTGATAAACAGCTTTAATTTTTCATTTTGTTTCATAGTATCATTCCTCTTTTTTTATTTTCACATTACCACTTATCACTTTAGTAACAATACTCTACACATAACCAGTTAGTATATAGTTTCTGTCTAATATCAAATTTAAAACCACTTGACGAATAAATGTTGATTTTCTTATAATTTTTGAATGTGTTTTTAAAACAACTTTATCTGTCCTGGTACGTCGGCTTTCTGTTTCTTTTTGGTTTTTCCTTTTACGTGCAGACCTAAAGCTCACATCACCTTCCTGAATTTGAAATCAACTACCTGATGGATTTTTTTAAAATCGGAGATATTTGCCGTCACAACTACCGCCCCTATCTGCCTTGCAAGCAATGCAATGGAAACGTCGTTGTAG
>NZ_JAUWQB010000093.1 GCF_030611305.1 Desulfobacula sp.
AAGGAAGTTATACAATGCGAAATGAGTAGTGACCATAAATAGTGACCGACTCCCTACCGACGGGTGTCTGTAATTTATTTTGACGAACTTGGGTTAAGCGGAACGTATCGACAAAAATGAGGATACAACAAATTGTGGTGCAAGACAAATGGTATTGCAGAAGTGAAATTCAAATGAGAAAAAGCATAATCAAATTAATCAAGATCCCATTAAACTGGTACCTTTCAGAATAATTGATGTTGTGAATGTGTGAGAGTTTTTCAATCTCACTCACACACATTCATGGCTCAATTATTCTTTATAGGAGATAGCATAACCAAAAAATCAATCATCCATTACTTTTTTTACATCGAAATCATTTGGAACAATATTTTTAAAAACATTTGAAAGATGGGTTAAGGAGCGGTTCAGGTTTTCAAGATTAAACACTTCAAGGCTGACCACCCCTGTGAAATCTTCCAGAATCTTCTGAATTTGCCTGAAGTGTTTTTTGGGCAGTTTATCAAGGGATGTGTGATCTTTGATATTTGGTTCGGAAAAATCCACACCATGCAGGTGTATAATAGGCGTTCTTAATTTATGCTTTTCAAAGGTTTCCAAAAGGTTGTGCCCGTACTTTATCCCATGACCAGCATCAATGCAGACAGACAGATTCAATTCTTCCACCAGGGTTTCAAGGCAGGAAAAAGGATAGTCAAGAGTTTCAATAGAAATGATACCGGGACTGTATATATCAGATAATAATGCATTAAGACTTTGCCGGGTCTGTTCCTCCCACTTTTTCAGCTTCTTTTGATTTCCAATATCATTTTTAATATCAGACGGCATATCAAGGTGAAGGGTGTGGGTTGTGGGGGCTAAGGGTGCAAAAAGATCTATTACCTTGAGGATTGTATCCTTTGCTTTCTGTCTTTCTTCTAAAGATTCACGGGTCAGGCTGACATCGGTGGGAAGATGGATGTTGTAGGTAAGATCAAGTTCTTGAGATAAACATAAAAGCTCCTTCACATCATCTTTTGACGGCAGGACTTCTTTAGGCATGCTTTCAAAAACAAGAATCTCGATTTCATCAAAAACCGGGCCCAGTTTTTTTACATTGGGGATTATATGATCCGGAAAAATAAAAGAAGTGGTTCCAAGCTTGAAGGGTTTGTCCAGCAAAATTGAATTCTTTGGATTTAAGTCAGGCATCTTTGGTTCACCTAAAAAACAAAAAGAAGAAAACAGGAAATAAGGGTGGCTAAAAATGAGCTGAACATCATGAGGTCGCACGCCTGCTTTATTTTTCCTTTTTCGGGATCTTTAAACTCTTTTCCGATATAAGGCTTTTCAACCAGTGTACCATGATACATATTGGGACCGCCAAGTCTTATTTCAAGGGCGCCTGAGAAAGCGGCTTCCGGATATCCGGCATTGGGGCTTTTATGAAGCGAGCCTTGAAAAAAACCGGTCTTTAATGCTAAAATGCCTCTTTTAAAAGAAAGAAAAAATGCAGCCAGTGCGATGATCAAAACAGAGATCCTTGCCGGAATAAAATTGGCCACATCATCGATCCTTGCAGATGCCCGGCCAAAAAGAATATAGGTGTCATTTTTATATCCAACCATGGAATCCAGGGTATTGACCATTTTGTAGGCAAGCGCCAATGGCACCCCCCCGATCATGGCAAAAAATAAAGGAGATAAAAATCCGTCCACAAAATTTTCAGCCACTGTTTCCACGCTGGCCCGGGTGATGGCATTTTCATCAAGCGTTTCTGTCTGTCGGCCTACAATCATGGAGACCTTTTCCCGGGCTTTTTCGATGTCGTTCTCTTCAAGGGCCGAAAAGACGATCGTTGCTGCTTTTTCAAGACTTGTTGATGAAAAACAAAAAAAGAGCAGGATCGCCTGGACAAAAGTTCCAAAAACAGGATGAATACTGATGCTCACTTTTATCGTTATAAAGGCTATCAGCCATGTGGAAAAAATCAGAACGCCGGCAAAGACGACCCCTGAAATAAGAAGGTGTTTGAAATATTTTCTGAACCAGCCCTCAAAAAAACCAATGGCATTGCCCATATAAACGATTGGATGGGGCAATATTTTGGGGTCACCCAGGATAAAATCAAGGATAAAAGCAGTCAGAATAACATACCAGTGGATTTCACTCATTTTATATCGCCTGTTTTATCAAAACTGCCAGACGCTCATTGATCCCTCTTTTCTTTAAAGAAAACCTCACATGCTGATCAGACAACCCTAAAAAGTTGGAACAATCCCTGATCAATATTTTATGTCGGCCAATCTTCTCACAAAAATTCCTGGAATTCATCCCATTTGTCAAACGGGCCAAAATAAAATACGTGCTTGAATCAAATATTTGCAATCCTTGAATATTTTTAAGACGGTCAAGGAAGATCTGCTTTTCTGATTTGATATACTCTCTTGTTTTCTGATAAAAGGGCTCGATATCTTCCGGATGATCAAAAATATGTTCCATAACCGCCTGGCCCAGTGCATTCACACTCCAGGGCTGGTAATAGGCCATGATCTTTTCAACAAGCTCTTGGGCTGCGCTTAAAAACCCGGTACGAAGTCCGGGTATCCTGAATATTTTTGACATGGAAGAAAGAACTATCAAGTTTTTATATCCGGTGTATGATACCAGGGAAATCTCACGAGCCTGATCCACAAAGGGAAGATAGGATTCATCAATAATAAAAACTGTATTCTCATGTTTTTGAATCAGATACTCAAGTTTTTCTCTTGGAATAAGTGAGCCCGTCGGGTTGTTGGGGTTACAGATAAAAACCGTGTCTGCCCCTTGGGCCATCCGTGATATTTCATCAATATCCGGATCAAATGTATCTGAGTCTTTTGCAAGGCAATGCTGAAAGGCAATTTTATGCATCAGGCAGGCATCTTTGTAATCTGAATAGGTGGGGCCGGCAATCAATACTTTTTTTGAACCAAGGGCTTTGGGGATGGTGTAAATAAACCATGTAGTGCCATTGCCTGCCACAACTTGGGTTTGATCAATCCCGTGAAAGCGGGCAAACCCTTTTCTCATGGTCACAGCATCCGGTTCAGGAAGGGATCTGATCTTAACCAGGTTGTCACAAATAACTTTCTCTATGGCTTCAGGCGGGCCCAGAGGATTTAAATTGCTGCTCATATCAATAATATCATCAACGGTACAGTCCAATGTTTCTGCCAGATCCTTAATATTTCCGCCATGACCGATAATCATTAAATTGCTTCCTTTTACGTGTGACCTTCATGTTAAAAAACTATTAATGCCCCGGCTGCCAAAAATAAAACAGCTTCCATTATCTCATTCAAGGCTCCCAGCATATCTCCTGTGATACAATTGAGTTTCTTTTTATAAAATCCCAATACCAGCAACAGGGTCATAAAAAAAACAAGGTTCAAAACCAGGCCTTTATAACCCAGAAAAAGAGAGATGCTCATTGGAATCAACACAAAGAAAAAATCCTTTAACCCAATTTCCTTTTCAAACAAATCAAGCCCGGTTCCCTTATCTTTTCTGCCGTAATCTAAAAATCGTATCCCAAACAGCATTGCCGATCGCGAATAAGAGGGAATAATCAAAAGCAGGGCCAGGGTTTGAAGATGGGTTCCACTTGTTTTGACAGAATAAATTCCGGCTGTTTTGACTGCCAGGATACAGAAAACCGCCACAAGTCCCATCATCCCTGTCCTGCTGTCTTTCATAATTTCAAGCGCTCTTTGCCTGGACCTGTGGCTGAATAAACCGTCTGCCGTATCTCCCAGGCCGTCCAGATGGAAAGCCCCCGTTACCACGACGAGAAAAATAACATCCAGAACCGCCACCACTAAAGGAGGCCAAAAATATGAAATAGTCACATCAAACACCAGCAGCAGACCGCCCAATATCAATCCTACAACTGGAAAATATTTAATCATGCCCATAGGAGAATAAGGCACATTTTTTCCTGCCGGAAGAATGGTAATAAACAAAATCGCAGATCTAAACTCCGTAAAAACTTTTTTCATTATCATTTGATTTAAAGCCTTGGCTTTATCTGAACATCGATTCCGGCAACCATCATAACGACCTTGTCAGCAATTTTTGCCATCCTTTGATTGACAAGTCCTGCGGAATCCCTGAATTTCCTGGCAAGCTTATTCTCCGGGACAATACCACACCCAACTTCGTTGGAAACCAGAAATATCGGACACTCACATTGCTCAAGAGAGTTTTCCAGATGATTAATAGCCTCATCAATCTGAGCCTGATCATACGAATGAAACAATAGATTGGACACCCAGAGTGTCAGGCAGTCCACAAGGATGACACCGGCTTTGGGGGAATATTGATTGATTTTTTCATGAATCCTGACCGACTCTTCAATGGTATGCCAGTCCCCTCCCCTCTCTTTTTGATGCTTTCCCACCCGTTTTTCCATTTCAGAATCGGTTGGCACGGACGTGGCAATAAAATATTTATTTTCCCCCTTTACCCTGATGGCCTGTACCCTATTGGCCTGATATAGGGCAAAAGAACTCTTCCCGCTTCTGCACCCTCCGATCACAAATGTTATGTTTTTTTTCAAAATCCTGTGCTTAATTCAAATCATCTTTGGGGTTTTTAGTTACAGGAACTCTGAGCACGGGCACACCTTCTTTGGTAAGAACTTTATCTTCTTCTTTTGTTGTGGTTCCCCTGATATTCCTGTGTTCTTCTGCCCCATAATGCATTTTCAAGGCTTCTTTCGTGAAACTGGATCCCACATCTTCATAATTTTTTTCAACGTATTCAGCCACTTTTTCGGTCAGCTCAACCATTGCTTCCTGGCTTGCCTGCAAGGCTCTCTGGGTTGTATGACTGGAGGATTTTTTAATGGCGATGGGGTGGAGTTTCCGGGCTACGGTTGTGGTTTCACAAACAGGGCATGTTAAAATACCCTGCTCCTGTTGTTTCTCTATGTCTTCTCTGCCTTCGAACCAGCCTTCGAAGGTATGCCCATTTAGACATTCAAGATCAAATACTATCATATTTAAATAATTCTGTTTACACCTGTTGAGATGTTATAACAGTAATCCCCCATCTTTTCATAGTTTGAAACAAGAGCAATAAAGAAAACACCGACATCAACCAGGCATTCTCCGTGTCTTAATCTTTCTATATGCAGATATCTCATATTCTCACGCATATGGTCAATCAAATCTTCATTTGCCAATGCTTTTTGATAAAACCCTTCTTTTTTCTCGTGCAATTCATCAATGATCAAGCTTAAAAACTTGTCTACCTGGTCTGATATGGCCATCAATTCTTGTTTGGCTTTTTCACTGAAGTCAAAATCATTGTCATATATTCTTTCAAGTATTTTTGATACATTTTCCATGGAATCACCCAATCTTTCTATATTATTGGTAATTCGCATCATTTCTGATATTTCTTTAGCCTCGGGTTCGTTCACCTCACCCTGATAAATAGTGGTTAAATACTTGATAATGACTTTCTGATAATCATCCAGATGGTCTTCCACAGCCTCTCTTTCTCCAAGGATGTCATCGTCCCTTATCATAAGACATGTTGAGATCTTCTTTAAATTCATATGGAGAAATTCCATATTATTAATGATCTCACCCTTAACCCTGGCAAGGGCACCTATGGGTGAATCAATGAACCCGGTATCAAATTCAGGCAGCCTGTATCTTTCTTGTCTCTTATCAGGTTTCGGAGAGATTAAAATTGTCAGTTGAACAAGTTTGGGAAGAAAAATCAGGAACACCATGGCATTGATAACATTAAAAAGAGTATGACCATTGGCAATATATCTTGCAACATTGACATATTCGCCATTCACTGTATGATTTGCAGCTCCTGCACCTATTTTTAAAGTAATGACCTCAACGATATCAACAAACCATGGGAAAATCAGTAAGATAATACCGACCCCTATGACATTAAAAATAGTATGAGCATTTGCAGTTCTATGGGCATCTGAATTGTTTGAGCCCAAGGTGGACAGTTGAGCTGTCACTGTAGTGCCGATATTTTCCCCAAGAACAAGGGCAAGGGCAGTTGGATAAGTTAAAAGCCCGGATGCTGCCAAAGTCATTGTCAGGCCCACTGTAGCTGAAGAACTCTGGACAGCTACAGTCAGCAAGGCTCCCATGGACACACAAAGAAGGATACCACCGATACTTTCTGTGCTGAATTTTGTAAAAAACTCAATAAACTGAGGATCGGATTTTATGGGTGCAAGGCCATGTTTCATTACTGTCATCCCATAAAAAAGCAAGCCAAAACCTAAAATAATATCACCGATATGCCGGTAACTTCTTTTTTTTGAAAAATATTTCAACCCAACACCAAGAGCAATTGCAGGAAGAGCCGCTTTTGTCAACTTAAATGCGATCATTTGACCGGTAATGGTGGTGCCGATATTCGCACCGATTATTACACCAACTGCCTGCTCAAAAGACATGATACTGGCACTCACAAACCCGATCAGCATGACAGTTGTTGCGGATGAAGATTGAATCATTGCTGTTACACCGGCACCGGTTGCGCATCCCATAAATCTGTTAGAGGAGATGGCTTCCAGAATCCGCCTGATTTTTTGCCCTGCCGTGGCTTGAAGGCCTTCAGTCATCATCTTCATTCCAAGAATGAATAGCCCTAGTCCACCAAGGGTTTGCATTAATATACCTGTTAAACTCAACTTTTTTCCTTTTTATATGGGTGCCGCTAACTTTACGCTAACATCATCCTAACGAATCAAAAGGGTTATATATTAAATCCATAGATTTTTCAATTGTGAAATATGCTTTAAATCAATTTCTGAATTTACACAGGGAAAGAGTGTATTGTTTGTAAAAACAGGATGTTCCAGAAGATCAAATTTTGAATGTTTCACTGCACTCTCCCACATTGGCGTGTGCGGAATCGGTGTATAATAGGCAAGAACAGGTTGTACTCCGGTTTGCTTTACAAGATGCATGGAAATTTCCACCTCATCAATATTCTGCCCGGGCAGCCCGCATAATAAATATGCCCCGAGCTGTTTTTTTTCAAATCCAGCTACTTTAAGATTTTCAATAGCCATATAAAATTCATTTTCTGCAACTTTACCATCATGGTTTCGGGTCCCAGAGAAATCAGTGGTTTCAAGACCCAGCCGGATGGTTTTAAACCCTGCCCTGAACATTAAATCTGCTGCTTGTGTTGTGATTTCCTTGATATGAAGGGCATTTGGCGTATGAAACCAGACATCCATTTTTGATGCGATAATCTTTTCAAAAAGCACGAATGCATATTGCCTGGCATTCACCAGCAAAGCATCATCATAAAAAGCAAAATTTTTAACTCCATAATTTTGATACCAATGCTCAATTTCCCTGAATACGTTTTCAGGTGATCTTCGCCTGATTTCCGGTTCCAGGTATGAGGATGCGCAATATTCGCATGAAAAAGGGCAGCCCCTTGAGGTTAAAATCGGCGCATAGGCAATTTTATTTTGAAGATCAAGGGCAGGAAAGGGCAATGCATCCAGATCTCCATATGCATCCGGTAAATCAGACAAATTGCTTCCATCCAGTTCAAACCCGGTGAACTTTTTGATAATTTTTTTTAAATGATGCTCTCCGGGTCCTTTTATCACAAGATCCGCCAAAGTATCTTTATTTGCGTGTGCATAACAGAGACTTGCATAAATTCCCCCCAGGACAACAGGTACATCCGGATAGGCTGCTTTAACCATTTCTATGGTTTCTTTGACACCGGAAGCCCAATAGGTCATCAAGGAAGTGACAAAAATAAGATCCGGCTTTTTGATTTTTTTCAGATCTGCTGCAAGCCATTGGGGTTTTATGCCATAACGGGAAAATTTCTTATCAATATTTTCAAGCCCTTTGGGCAGATTGATCTCTATCTTTCTAAACGGTCCCCTGCCATCCCAAAGCACTTTTATTTTTTTAGATTCCTTGGGATGAAACCTGTCAAGGCAGTCAATAAAACTTACCTTTAATCCTTTTTCACGAAGGATGGCGGCAATGGACAAAAGCCCCAGCGGTTTTGCCCAGAAATCAAAAGCGGCAAAATCATGAATCCAGGGGTTTATACAGAGAATATGGGGTGAATCAGTCTTCAAAATATTTCATGGATGTTTTTTTAAGCTCTTTTCTGCTGAACAAAAGCTCATACTCATCTTCCCCCACAGCTTTGGAAATCTTTTTGACGATGGCATAACATTCATCTTCATCAGACGCATGAACCATTGTATAAAGATTATACTTCCAGCCCGGAGCTGGATTCCTTCTATAGCAATGGGTGATTTCCCGAAAGGTGGCCATGATATTCCCGGTTTTTTCCACTCTGTCTTCATCCACTTTCCAGGCCACCATGGCGTTTGCCTTAAACCCGGATTTCTGATGTTTCAGTGTGGCCCCAAACCGTCTGATCATGCCCCGGTCATTAAGATCCTTTAAAACACCTAAAAATTCATCTTCCGTGATGCCTATCTTTTCAGCCATTTCAAGGAATGGCCGTTTGACAACCGGAATATCGGTTTGCAGCAGAGTAATTATTTTTTTTTCTAAATCTGTCAGCATAAGGACTTATCTTTTTATTTTACCTGGTTAATATTTGAATTAATATCAGGAGCTATGTGAAGCTTTTTTCAGTGCATTGTCAAGATCCTGTTTTAAATCATCTGCATCCTCAAGTCCAATGGATAATCTTAAAAGGGAATCTGTCACCCCGATTCTCTGCCTTTCCTCAGGAGACATTTTTACATGGGAGGTAAGACTTGGAGAAGTAATGGTAGACTCCACGCCGCCCAGGCTGACGGCAGGACTTATGATCTTCAATCCCTCAACAAACCGATTGGGGTCTTTGTCCTTTATTTCAAAGGAGATCATGGCGCCAAAGCCTTTCATCTGGCGCCTTGCGATTTCATACCCTTCAAAATTTTCAAGCCCGGGGTAATGTACACTGGCAATATCAGGATGATCTGACAGAAACTGCGCCACCTCCATGGCATTTTTTGTCTGGGCATCCACTCTCAAACAAAGAGTTTTCATACTTCTTTCCAGAAGATAGCAGATCCTTGAATCAAGACTTGGGCCCAATACTCTGGCAAGGCTTAAGATTCTGTCCATTTTTTCATTGGAACAGGCCACCATCCCGCAGCACATATCAGAGTGCCCGCCAAGGTACTTGGTCCCGCTGTGGACAACAATGTCTATCCCAAGGTCTAAAGGGGTTTGATTCACAGGGCTTGCAAAAGTATTGTCTATTATAGTTGTAAGCTGTTTTTCTCTTGCAAATCGGGCGATTTTTTCAATATCAACCACTGCCAGAAGCGGATTGGTGGGAGATTCGATAACAATAACTTTTGTTTTGGGTGTCACGCCATTGATTACATCGTCAGCACTGGTTTTTGTAAAAGTGCAGTCAATGCCGAAATGGGAAAACCATTCGGTCGCAAAATGATGCGTTCCACCGTAGAGGGCATCCAGCATAACGACGTGATCACCGGCTCCTGCAAACGCCAGGATCGAAGTTGACATGGCGCCCATACCTGAGCTGAACACCAGCCCTGCTTCGGCATGCTCAAGCGCAGCTATTTTTTTTGCCACGGCATCCTGATTGGGCGTATTAAAATACCGGGGATATAAAGCAGCATCCCTGTTGATATAATCACAGGCTGATGATGTATAAATCGGAGTGTTTACCCCGCCGGTCATTTTATCCCTCAAGGTTCCTTTATGAATGGCAATGGTCTTATTTTTCATTTTTCTCCTTTTTTTTATCCGGGAACAGGGACATGATATCGGCTTCCGCTGCTCTGCAAACCCCTCTTTCTGTAATAAATCCTGTGACCAGCCTTGCAGGCGTCACATCAAAGGCGTGATTGGCTGCATTGCTTGTCTCAGGAGGAACCAGCACTTTTTCAATTTTTCCATTACAAAGGCCCTGCACATACCTGATTTCGTCAGGATCTCTCTCTTCTATGGGGATATCGGCAATCCCGTCTGTTATGTCCCAGTCAAAGGTGCTGGACGGCAAAGCAACATAGAATGGAATATTGTTGTCTCTGGCTGCAAGGGCTTTTAAATAGGTACCTATTTTATTGGCCGCATCTCCGGCCCGGGTGGTTCTGTCCGTCCCCACAATGACAAGATCCACCATGCCGTGCTGCATGATATGTCCCCCGGCATTGTCAGTAATAACAGTATGGTTCACACCATGTTTACCCAGTTCCCAGGCCGTAAGACGGGAACCCTGGTTTAAGGGTCTTGTCTCATCCACCCAGACATGGACATTGATATTATTGTCAAATGCAGTATAGATGGGTGCCGTGGCCGTACCGTATTCAATGCAGGCAAGCCAGCCGGCATTGCAGTGGGTTAGAATATTGACCGATTCTCCATTTTTCTTTTTACTGATTTCTTCAATAATGGGCAGGCCATACTCACCGATTTTCTGACAATTGATTGCCTCTTCCTCTACAATTTTAAGTGCTTCATCAAGAGCTGCTTTGATCCTGGTCTCATACTTATCCTGCTTTAATGCGGCAGACAGAACCCTGTCAACCCCCCAGAAAAGATTCATGGCTGTGGGCCTGGCATCCTTAAGCCGTTTGCATTCCGACACCAGGTATTCATTGTTGGCACCTTTGTTATTCTCCTGCACGAGGCTGATATAAACACCGAATGCGCCTGTTGCGCCTATCAAAGGGGCACCTCTCACGACCATCTCTTTTATGGCGTGGATGGTATCATCCACGCTGTTTAAATCTTCTATAATCAATTTGTGGGGGAGAAACCTCTGGTCTATGACCTGAACTATTTCAGATGCCATGTCAAACCAGATCGGCCGCATGTCTTTTCCATCCACCTTCATTAGAGGTTCTCCAGCTCAATTAAATCCTCATACGTCTGCCGTTTGCGGATGATCCTGAACTGATCGCCGTCTACCAGCACTTCGGCGCACATGGGCCGGGTATTGTAGTTGCTGGCCATGGTGAAGCCATAAGCACCAACACTAAAAACCGCCAACAGGTCGCCCCGCTCAACCGTCGGTATCGCCCTGTTTTTTGCAAAGTAGTCTGTGCCCTCGCAGATCGGGCCCACCACATCGACCACTTCAGTATTGTCCATTTCCAAACCGTTGACACGTTTTTCAGGAATGAAGTTTTCACCGACCCTGGTTGGCCAGATAAAGTGAAACGCCTCATACAAACACGGGCGAATCAGATCATTCATGCCCGCATCAACAATCACGAACGTTTTTGTACCGCCTGACTTTTTAAACACAGTGCGCGTCAGCATGATCGCTGCATTGGCAATAATACTTTTACCCGGTTCGAGAATCAACCCCAGATTCGCAGCTTTCAGCAGCGGCACGATCCTCTCGGCATAATCGGCGGCAGAAGGCACTGTGGCCGTCTCGTAATCAGCCCCGTAGCCACCACCCAGATCGAGTTTATCAATCGTATAACCCTTGCCGCGCAAGTCCTCGACCAGCGGCAGGACCTTCTTGACATAGTTGACATACGGGTCGACAGTTTTGCCACCGGAGCCGAGATGCACATGAATCACTGACATCTCGACAACGCCGTTGCCGGCATACTTGTCATAAATTTTCAACGTCCGTTCAATATCGATACCGAACTTAGTTTCCTTAACGCCGGTAGTCGTGTGCCTGTGTGCATCGTAATTGATATCCGGGTTAACGCGCAGTGCGGCTTTGGTCGTCTTGCCGTGCACTTTGCAAAGCTTAATAAGGTTCTCCAGTTCCGCTTCGGATTCGATATTAAAATAGCCTATCCCCGCATCCAATGCTTCAATAATCTCGGTATCAGTTTTGCCCACGCCCGCAAAGACAATTTTGCTCATGTCTGCCCCGGCCTGTTGAGCGCGGTATAGTTCGCCGCCGCTGACAATATCAAAGCTGCTGCCTGCAGCAGCCAGGATCTTGAGAATATGAATATTGCCGCACGCCTTGATTGAATAGCAAATCGTCGTGTCAATGTCGGCATATGCGGTTTGAATTTTTTTCAGATGATCAAGAAACGTTGCCTTGCTGTAAATATACACGGGCGTACCGATCTGATTTGCAATCGCCTCAACATCCACACTCTCAGCAAACAACCTCCCGTTCTTATAACTAAATGAATCGATAACTGACCTCCCTTTTCCTAATATTTCTCTTCAGCGGTCTATAAATATTTCAATCCAGTTTCCGGAATCTCACACCTCCGGCTAAGGTATTCCATCCCTTTTTAATTATCACACCATCACAGCTAACTGCAAGTATTTGGTTGGCATGGAAGCAAATCCGGAGTGCCGGTGGAAATCGTTTCAAAGATTATTCTCCGATATTCAAATTTATCCGCAGTTTGAAGTTTTTAAGATACCAATATAAATCGAAACATTTCTTCATTTAAAATTTGGACCATGATCATGCAAGTATTTATAAGTTTTTGCCTGGTCGAAATTTTAGAGATATCCATTAATTTTGAAGGAAGTAAAAAATTCAAAGACCGGTCATTTTTGTCTCCAATATACCCTCGTGTTCGACAGCTGTAGATACACAAAACTGGAAAAGCCCTGCCAGTCAAGGGATACAGCTATCCACTCAAAATGGCGTAGTGCCTACAAAATCAGGGGGTGGATTTGATGGATTTTATCTTTTGAGGAAGCGGTATA
>NZ_JAUWQB010000002.1 GCF_030611305.1 Desulfobacula sp.
TATTGCCTCTGTTTTTGTTTTATAATTTTTTGTTTTTGCGAATAAAAATAATACACGAAAACAGAGGCTTTTGCAACACAACAATTTGAAATTATTATGTAAATTCTGTAAATTATAAATTGATTTCAACACCCTTTATTAATTACAATAACGCGGGACAGGGCATAAATAAAAAATCCCACACCAGATTTTAATCTGACATGGGAACCGTTTTTATCCTCATTTTATTGATCTGCCCTCATCCTCGCAAGCAACATGACCAAATATTCAGGCAGATTTTCTGACTTCCGGATTTCTTTACTTGTCACGCCTTCCCATTAAAACAACCTAATTTAACAGTGGTAAATGTGACGTTCATCCCCGGTTACAGCGGCGGGTCCGTTCCTGACTCTCACAGGATTCCCTTTTACCTGCACCTTGCAGCACCTGAAACATTTAATAAAATAGACGTATTATAGCCACGTGTCAAGAAAAATTTTTGATCGGCAATGCGGATAACCTCAATATAATAAACTACTTATTGGAAAGAAAATATTTTATCCTTTGGAGATAAAAATATCCTGATTTAAAACATCAAGCTCACTAAATCCCACTTTTAAAGAAAACAGAACAGACAACATAGTGCTGAAATATTCTGTGTAGAAAATTGAGAGCATGATAGCAATCTGGTATTTTATTGCCACAATCGGAATTGAACCCCCAAGGATCTGCCCTGTCATCATGCCCGGAAGGGAGACAAGTCCGATGGTTGCCATGGAAGCAATGGTCGGAGTGATGGCTGCCAGAAAACTCTGGGTAAAATATGGTTTTAATGCCTGGATACGGCTATTAAATATTGATATGGAATACAGGTAGACTTTCTCATCCTTTTTAATTCCTGAATAAAAATTGTTCAGCCCGATGATAATACTTCTCAGGCAGTTACCAAGCAGCATACCACCGATCGGGATAAGATATTTTGCTTCAAACAGGTTGTCAATTCTTACCACCACTCCATTAAAGAAAATTAAGATAATGGTGAACGGAATAAGTAAAGAAAAGAATACAGGGATAAAAAAAAGTTTCACCTTGAGGTTGCTTGATCGTATGATGGACTGACAGGCAATGGATATCATTATCAAAAGATAAATTGTGTTTAAAACAGGTGAATTAAATTTGAATAAATATTTAAGATAAATTCCGACAAAACCCAATTGTACACACATTCTGATGATTGAGGTGAACAGGGTTTTATTTATTGTAAACTTTAATCGTCTGTTGATATAGAAAACAGGGATAAGAAATACGAAGAGCGACATAAGCGATAAAAGATTAAGATCCTGAGCACCCAAATTTATAACCACCTTTCTATTTTGATTGTATTATTTTTTTTCCAGACAGTATCATGGGAAATAAGGACAATTGTTTTTTCCTGATCAAGAACAAAGTCGGCTATTTTTTTTTCATAATATCGTCAAGTGCTGATGTCGGTTCATCCAAAAGCCAGACAGGGCGATCCAGAAGAAAACAGATTAACAGACCGATTCTCTGGCGCTCTCCACCGGACAGCTCCTTGACGGTTTGATCCAGAAGTTTTTCGCCCAGGTCAAGAAAATCCAACAGCTCCGTAAAATGGGTCTTGTCTTGATTTTTTAATAAGTTATGCTCCCAAATTTCATCGAGAAGCTCACCTACCCTTCCATCCTTAAGATCAATATCCTGGCTTAGATAAAAAATCTGATGCCGGATATCCTTGATATGTTCTTTAACTATATCAAGATCATTAAAAGAGACTCTTCCTTTATCTATTGTTTCAAACCCAAGAAGAATTTTAAATAAAGTTGTTTTGCCAATACCTGATTTTCCCTGAATCAATACTTTTTCATTTTTTTGAACAGAAAAGTTCAAACCGGAAAAAATCTCTTTATCATTTCGTTTCAGATATACAGATTCAAAGTTAATCATTTTGTCTGCCTTCAATTTCATGGAAAAGCTGACCAGCCTTTTTTCCTGCATCTTTGAAAACTTCCAGTCCCAATGGAGTGATGGAGTAATATTTTCTGACCTTACCGCTTACAATTTGTTTCTCTTTTGTAAGAAGACCGCTTTGTTCCATTTTATTCAAGAGTGGGTATAAGGTTCCGGGACCGATGTTGTATCCATGTCTTTTCAGTTCTTCCATCATCCAGGCTCCGTAAACAGGGTCCTGTTTTGTGTGGTGCAGGATATGCAGCTGGACAAAACCGTGATAGAGTTTTTGTAATATCTTTTTTTTCATTTGATAATCAGGGCCCTTTGGTTATCAGTTATCGATATTGAAATTCGATATCGATAACTGATAAAGTAATTCTGATCTTTAATTTTGTCAATAAAAAAGGATCAGATGATGCAAATTCAAGGGTAAATCTGTGTCAAGGGCATTATCCAAATGTCGGAAATTCTGATATTGCATTTTAAAGGATTTGCCTGTATTTTAGGGCTTTAACCGTTAAAAGGCCAAAATATTTCATGAAATTTGACACATACCATATATCATCCGCTATCAAACGAAATCTGTCAGGGCTTGGATTTAAACGTCCCACAGATATCCAGTATAAGGCTATTCCTTCTATCATGAAGGGAGAGGATGTGCTTGCCATTGCCCAGACAGGTACAGGGAAAACAGCGGCATTTGCCATTCCCATAATTGATAAGATCCACAGGGCAAAGAGCTCAAAGCGGTCCTGGGGAATTAAATGTATTATTTTGGTACCCACAAGAGAGCTGGCCTTTCAAATTGGATCCGTGTTCGATAATCTTTCAAAACACACCAAGACAAAGGCATTTGCAGTTTATGGCGGGGTTGAGCAGGACCCCCAGATCAAAAAACTTGGCGATGGCATTGATGTGCTTGTGGCAACACCCGGGCGAATGTTTGATCTGATCAGCCAGGGGGCTATCACCCTGCAACGAGTGGATACCCTTGTCCTCGATGAAGCTGACCAGATGCTGGGCCTTGGATTTATCAATGATATCAAATCAGTAAAAAGAAAGCTTTTTAAAAAACATCAAACCCTTTTCTTTTCTGCAACTATTAATAAGGAGATTAAAAAACTTGCCTTTTCCCAGGTAAAATCTTCTGCCATCAGGATTCAAATTTCCCCGGAAGACCCGGTTTCCAAAAACGTATCCCATTTTGTCATGTTTGTTGAAATGGATGATAAGCGGTTTTTTTTACGAAGATTCATCAGTGATAACCCGGAAGCAAGGATTATTGTTTTTGTCAGAACCAGGGTCCGGGCGGAACGGGTGGCAAAAGCCCTTGAAAGGGGTGATATAAAAGCTTCAACCCTTCATGGGGAAAAAGATCAAAAGGAGAGGACAGAAGTGATGCGCCTTTTTAAACAAGGCAAAACAAAGATTATGATTGCCACGGATGTCAGTGCCAGGGGTATCGATATTCCCGATATTCATTATGTCATTAACTATGACCTTCCGGAAAAGAGTGAAAATTATGTCCACAGGGTGGGAAGAACAGGAAGAGGGGTTAATAAAGGGATTGCCATTTCTTTTTGCAGCAGAGAAGAAAAAGAACGCCTTGAAGATATCCAGCAGTTTTTAAACAAAGAGATTCAAACCATACCCGTCAGCAAAAAAGAGTATACCTATACCCTCTCCCTTTCCAATGAGACTCAAAGCATTCAGGAATTAATCCAGGGACAGGAAGACTGGGAGAAAAAAAAGAAAAAACGAAAAAAAAATTGATCCTCTGAAAATATTAACTTATACCCACAGATATAAGAAACACCCGATATAGATTATAGTAACAGATGTGGCAATAAACATCTTGACTCGGGATAATTGAAAGGTCTCTTTAATCAACAGCACATTCACAGCAAAACCATATAAAGAAAAACAAATAGCCAGACCAATCATCAAAGGCATCTGACTGCCGGTTTGAAGGGCAGCTACAAATGGTGCCAACGGCCACAGGGAAATAGATGCAGCACCCATATTAAAGTATGACAGTATAAAATTTGCTTTTCCGCCGATAGCTTTTAGAAATACCCAGACAAAGAGTGCTGCACTGGCATGCATTAAAAACACTACGGGAATACCTGCAACAATAATTTTTAAGGCATTAAAAGAAGACGCATCAAAGCCTTTTTCAACTAAAATGATCTCGCTGAAAAAAAAGGCGGAAAATCCGTAAATCAATCCCAGCATGGCCACATTAATGATGCAGGAATATTGCAGCTGTTTTATGTCCAGCTTTTTTATGGGGGCTATATCAAATTGAAGAAGCCGGATCATGGGGTTAAAATAGTTCATACGGGTTTCCTTTTTGTTTTGCAGCATCTCGGGACTTTATCGGCCCCGGGATGCTATAGTCAGGCTGAACTCAGTAAAAGAGTGCCTTTCGAAAAACAATATTTAACTCCAGGGTTGGAGACCCCAGAAAAATATGCCGATACAGACAGCAGATATAATCAAAGGCCAGGTAATGCCGTTGTATCTGGTTTCTTCATAATCTGTTCCCCAGCCATGGATTCTGTCAATCACTTTTTTGTCTGTCAATGTGGGAGCATAGGATTGGAACATGGACATTCTGTTAAAGACAATGGACAGGATGATAAACATGGCAAAACTTAATGGTATAGTGACCATTCCGCCGGACATGCCAAGTGCTGCTACAAGGCCTTTGCCTACACAAATAGAGGGGAGAACATGGGGAGAGATCAGGATAAAAAGAAATCCGCAGAATAGTGAAGAGACGATTAATGCAAGCTTATTGGCTTCTTTCCACCACACACCCAGTAAAATGGCCGGGGTGGCCGTGGTTGCAAGGAGCCCGAACGCCCAGAGGATACTTGTCACCAAAAATTTCGGCGGGCTAAAAGCCATGAGAATGGCAGCGGCTCCACCCATGAGAAGGGCCGCGTATCCCCATTTCATTTTTTTGGAAGTCTCCATATCAGGGGCAATGATTCCTAAAAGGTCTGATCCCACAAGTCCTGCAATGGCCATGAGGTTGCCACCGATGGTGGAAAGTCCTGCAGCCACTGCACCACCCATAACAAAAGCGGCAACAAGTGTAGGGTTGTAAAACACATTGAGAATTAAGAGGGTCTGGTCAGCCTTTTCAATTATCCTGCCTGTGGTGGCTGTAAAGAAGTTGCCTGCAAATCCGACCACATAGGTTCCTGAGAAAAGAAGACCCAAAAAGATGGCAAACCATACAACTGCCCAGCGCGCACTTTTTACAGAGGAAGAAGTAAATACTTTCATGGCCAGATGGGGTAATGCAATTGGTCCTAAGGTAAACGCGGGAATCAAGGCAAAATACCATCTGAAATCATATTTCATATCAAAGAATGTAGGAATATTTTTAATCATTTCCGGAACCATGTCACCATAAGCCAATGGTGGGAACCACCATCCGGATGATCCCATGATTTTCATGATGGCACCCATGGGAACGATCATGGCAATGGTCATGACAACCATCTGGAAGGCTGCATTATAGGTGGCTCCGTACATACCGCCGATAGTGATAAATCCGACAGTTGCAATTCCTGCAACAATGATGGCAATGTTATAAGGAACGCCGAAGAGAAGCTCGAATGCACGTCCAAGACCGATCATCTGGCCCAGTGCATACATGATCATGATAAGGATCATCCAACAGACAATAACGACTGTAGAGGGTTTCCCATATCTTTGTCTGATAAAGGTTGCGGGAGTAAAGGCCTTCATACGCCTTAAACTGGTCCCGTATAAAAGGGTGAGCAAAGGAATGGAGATGGCCCATTGAATCCAGAGATAGACAAAAGGCACCTGGAGTTTTAAAATCAGGGCAATGACGCCTAAAAAAGTTGCAAGGCTAGCCCAGGTGGCTGCCATTCCAAGGCCGTTGGTAACAGGTCCGATGGAAAATCCTGCTGCGTAAAAATCTTCATCGGAAATGGTTTTACGACTGGCCATATAACCCACACTGTAGAAAATAACAAAAAGGATAAAAACAATACCGATTCCTATCCATACATTACTTAACGCATATTCAGCTGGCATATTATGGTCTCCTTATTTATCAATCTTTTCGGTTTCAGAGGAAGGTGGAAGGGAATTGACATATTCTTCCATTTCATCATCAAATTTATTACACATGATGGTCATGGCCAGACAGACTGCCGCAACACCAAACCATCCCAAAAGGATGGGAACAATGTATTGAATGGGAAAGCCCCATAATGTGCCTTGCTGGAGCCCTGGAAAAAGAACGAAAATAGATGCTGAGTGACCCACTAAAAGCAGTAAAACAGAAAACACAAGAGTGAGTGTAATTTCTTTTTTGTAGAGTTTTTCTTTCATAGAAAAGCTTCCTTATTTTATATGATATTTGATTTTTACAGGCACCCTCCCCCAGTAAATCGGATATTGGGTGCCTGCAGAATTAGCCTGTTTTAACCATTTTGATTATAGAAAGGGTTTTTATCTGCCCCACTCAGAGTCTCTCAAGTCAATTCGTCGTATCTTACCGCTAATGGTTTTAGGTAATTCTTCTACAAATTCTATTTTTCTTGGATATTTATAGGGTGCGGTGGTCTTTTTGACATAATTCTGCAATTCTTTAATCAGGTCGTCACTGGGCTTATGATTGGGGGCCAGAATGATAAAGGCCTTAACCACTTCACCACGGGTCTCATCCGGACTTGAAACAACAGCAGATTCTGCAACAGCTGGATGCTCGATCAGGGCGCTTTCTACCTCAAATGGCCCGATCCTGTAGCCGGAAGTTAAGATAACATCATCTGACCTTCCTACAAACCAGAAGTATCCGTCTTTGTCCACATAGGCTTTATCGCCTGTGAGATACCAGCCCGGAATAAATGCAGATGCTGTCCTTTCAGGTTCTTTCCAGTATTCTTTAAAAAGGCCGACCGGTCTTTCCGGTACCACTCTTATAGCGATATCCCCCTCTTCGTCTGGCCCAAGGATGTTGCCTTGATCATCGATAACGTGTAGATCAATACCAGGGGTTGGTTTTCCCATGGAACCGAAACGCGGTTCAATGCACGGGAAACTTCCGGCAAGAAGAACCGTCTCGGTCTGGCCGTAACCGTCTCGGATAATACATCCGGTGGCTTTTTCCCAGACATCAATGATTTCCGGGTTTAATGGTTCACCTGCACCAACACAGTGTCGAAGTGTGGGGAACTTGTACTGGGACAGATCCTGCAATACCAGCATCCTGTAGATGGTGGGAGCGCCGCACATGGTGGTAATGGGATGTTTGGCCAGTAAATCAAGGGTGGTTATTGGATCAAACCGGTCTGTGTGATGGATAAACTGGGCAGATCCCTGGTTCCACGGGCCAAAATAGCTTGACCAGGCAGCTTTTGCCCAACCTGTATCAGATACATTCCAGTGCATATCATCAAGTTTCAGATCCAGCCAGTATTTTCCAGTTACCTGGTGTCCGATCGCATAGGAGTGGGTATGCAGAGCCATTTTCGGGAACCCTGTTGTACCGGATGTAAAATAAACCAGACAATTGTCTTCAGCTTTTGTTTTGGCTGTTTCAAATTCATCAGATGCATCTTTCATGGCATCATCAAAAAAGAGCCATCCGTCTTTGGCAGCTTCAATAACAATTTTTGATTTTACAGTGTCACATTTGTCTTCCACTTCATCAAATGTTGCTGCAATGGCAGGATTGGTAATGATACAGGCAGCGTTGGATTTGCTGGCACGGAACTCCAGATCTTTGGAGGTGAGCTGTGTGGTCCCCGGTGCAATAATGGCACCGCAGCGGATACAGGCTGTGAAAATGATCCACCATTCAATGTTTCTGGGAAGAACAACAATGACAACATCACCCTGTCCAATGCCCTGGGCTTTTAAAACATTGGCCAGTTTTTTGGAGGCAACACTGATATCGTTGAAGGTTTTTTTGATCTGGGTACCATTGTCGTCCACCCATAGCATGGCAAGCTTTTCTTTGTCCTGGGCCCATTTATCAATAACTTCACCGGCAAAATTGTAATATTCCGGAACATCCCATTTGAATTCTTTATACTCTTTGTTATAGTCAGTCATATTTGGTTGTATAGTCATAATATATTTTACCTTTTACCTTTGAAGTATAGTTAATTTTGGCTTCTTTAAGTGTTAAAACCGGTTAAAAAATGCTTCACCTCCTTTCTGCTCCGATAATATGGTCTTATAAAAAAAATATTTTCCAGCCTCAATCAGCTGGCCTTCTTAATTTAAGTATTTTCAACATGAGCTTCAAAATTTTCACAACATGAGATAGCGTGTTAACTTTGATGTATTAAAGTAGGAGGAATTAAACAATCGGTGAAAACCGGATTTTGAATGTAGGCGATTTTGCAGGATTTGTAGTTTAAAATGGTATTTCAATGTAGGTTTGCGAACCTACAAGGATAGATTTAATCAAGCTGGGTGCTGATCTGGCCGGTCTTTTCAAAATGCACGGCGCATCTAATCAGTTCATTGGCGTGCTTTAAATTAAGTTTATTTTTTATTCTTTCCCGATAGGTACCGATGGTTTTAATGCTTAAAAAGAGTCTTTCTGCAATATCTCTGGAAGAAAAGCCCCTGCCGATCATTTTAAAGACTTGTAATTCTCTGTCTGTCAATCTGTCAATGGGTGTTTTCTTTTTGGTTTCCAGGGTGTCGGAAATATTGGAAAGAATATGCTCTTTTACTTTTTCAGTGAGATAGATTTTTCCTTCAAGAACATGGTGAATGGCTGTGACCACAGACTCCATGGCTTCCTGTTTCATGATATACCCTTTGGCACCGGCATGCAGTGCTCGTTCAGCATATAAGTATTCGTCGTGCATGGATAACACCAGAACAGGAATATTTTTGTGATATTTTTTGACATATTTTACAAGATCAATGCCGTCAGATTTTTTCAATGTGATGTCTGCAATAATGAGATCAGGTTTTAAGGTTTCTATTTCCTTAATGGCAGGCTCCACGTCTCTTGAATCACCAAAAGCAATAAAGTCGTCTTCCTGATTGATCAGTTCGGCAAGCCCCAGTCTGAAAATGGGATGATCTTCAACCAGTAGTATTTTATTTTTATTTGGCATAAATCATCTTTCAACGTTGGCTGAAAATACCACTTTTAAACCGTTCATGCAATGGTTAAACTATGATTGATATTAAGCGGAATTTCAGTGGATCAGTTAAAGGCATTTAAAGGTAAAGCCAGATTTACCCGGGTACCTGAGATATCATCAGAATTGATCAACAAAGAGGCGCCGATAAGTTTGGCTCTGTAATTCATGATTCTCAAGCCCATGCCGTTTGTCTCCTTTGAGGGGTCCATTCCAGCCCCGTTGTCCTTCACACTGAGAAGAAATAGATCTTTCTGTATTTTTATTATGATCTCAATTTTGTCTGCCTTCCCGTGGCGAATGGCATTCTGAACAGCCTCCTGGGCAATATGGTACAGGTTGATGGTCACCACGGTGTCTCCTACAGGGATTTTTTTCCTGCAGTCAAGACTGCAGTCCATTCGGTGCATGATCCGGGTATTGGTCACAAGTTCCTGCAATGAAGCCTCAAGGCCGTTGTTAAAATAAACCGGGCAAAGCCCCCGTGCCAGACAGCGTGTTTTGTAAGTGGCTTCCTTTATTAAATCCGTTATTTTATCCGACAACTGCCCTGCTTCTTCAGATTGTCCTTCAACCTTTCTTTTCAGTACCTTGCTTAACCCTTCAATCCCGATTAAGTGGGGACAAAGATCATCGTGCAGATCATTCCCTATTTTTTGCCGCTCTTTTTCTCCTATTTCCATGATAGCCTTTTCAAGGCGTTTAACGTCTGATACATCCCTGTGTGTAATCACTGATCCCACGGGCTCTCCGTCCTTATTCCGGTAGACCGATCCCCTGGTGGTCACATCAATGACCCTGCCGTCCTTTGCTGTCCTTTGAGTTTCGGTTCGCGGCAGCACTTTGCCCTGCAGGATCGTTCCGATTCCTTTCATGGTTTCTTTCCAGTGCCCCTTGGGAACAAAATGATCCATTTTTTTCCCAAGGCTGTCTTCCAGTGTATAACCAAACACCCTTGTAAATGCAGGATTCATATAGGTGACATTCCCTTCCATATCATAAACTACAATGGGATCAGGTGTTGCTTCCATAACAGACCAATACTTTTCTTCACTCTCCTGCAGGGCTTCCTGGGCCTGCTTACGTTCTGCAATCTGAGCTTTAAGATCCTTGTTATGGGTTTCAAGCTTGTCCATAAAGGAGTTATAGTAAAATGTGAGCTGACCCACCTCATCATGGGACTCCATTTTAACCAGGCGATTGGAAAATCCATCGATAATATCTTCATTAAACCGGTTCATCAGTTCCCGCAAGGGCTTTGTGATAGTGGAACTCAAGAGAAAGGTGATGGGAATAAAAATAATCAATGATGCAAATCCCACTATAATGATAAAGGTTTTAATGGTATTCAAAGGAGAGAAAAACTCATCCAGATAACTGGAGGAGGCCACAATCCATTCATATTCCGGAATATAGTTAAAAAGAACCAGTTTTTTCCTGAACCGTTCATCCCTGGGATTTTTCCATGGATAAATCATTTTTCCATTCTTTTTTTCCAGCATTTTTTTAAAAAACCGACTGGAAAAGTCTTGGCCGGAAAACACATTGACCCCGGCAAGTTCGGGATGGATAATCATATTTCCTTTGGCATCCATGATATAGGAATATCCGGTTTTCCCAAATTTTAAACTCAAGATACTTTCTTTAAAATCATTGATATTGACAAGCTTGCTGAATTCTTTTCGATAGGAGGATACAGTGATCATCCAGTCCCAGGGTTCAAAATAGCTCAGGTAAAGAGCCTTGGGTCTTGGCGTTGAATCATCCGGGTTTTTCCAATAATATTCAATATATCCGTTTTTTTTGGCAATCATTTCCTGTACAAATTTGTGGTCGGAAATATCCAAACCCTCCAAAGATTTTTTAGGATGCTTGAGTACCCTGCCCGTACCGTCCAGAATGCAGATATAGCCGGTTGTTCCGATTTTCTGGGAAAGAATAATATCTGTAGCCCGCGCCTTGGCCTCTTCACGACCGATTTCTCCGGCTGTCTGTAGATCATAAAGGTGCTGAATGATTTCATGATTTTTCTCAGCCGTTGCCCGCAGATGATTTTTTATGGATACTGACACGGCAGTTTTTACATTATTCAATATAGCAGCAGTGGAGTTTTGAAGCTCGTTTTCAATATTTTTTTCAACATTTCGTTTGACAATGGAATAAATGATCAGGCTTGCAAGGGTCATGATCACAAAAAATGTGGAAGAATAGATAAACAGCAGTTTATATCGGATACGGAAATTTTTAACTATATGGAACGGGTTCATAATACACACCAAAATTATTTAAATTAACTCATAACCAAAGAACTTTTTCAAAAACAGAGCCAATTGTCAATTGGAGATTTCTTCTTTGAGCATACAGCAGGCAATTTGATGTTCAGGATCGCCTTTTTTGTTGTAAGAAAGGTTTTGGGGCTGAATCATTTTATTCATGACGCAACCTTCCGGGACGGTAAGGCTGAACAGATCTTTTTCATTGATCTTTGGTGTGGAAATCAATTTATTGTTTCTTATTTCATATGAATGCAGGGGAAAGTCTTCGCAGATGGGACACTGGTACACCCTGCCATTGGGGAATATAAAATAATTATCAGCCACATTGCCGGCGCATTGAAATATTTCATCATTGCCGAGAAACACCTTTGGGTAGGTTACAATAATGCCATGGCAGGCAATCGTTTCCGCCACTTTGGGAATGGTGGAAAGCCAGATTTCTTTTGATACCTGGAGTTTTCCATCAGGATTTGATGACTCACCTCTCATGCCGATCACCTGGATAAAAAACCGTTTGATACCAAGATTTTTCACCATATCCGGTATTAACTCAAGTTCATGAATATTAATATCTGAAACCGTATAGATCATTGAACAGGAAAAGCCTTTTTCCAGGGCTTTTTGGATACCTTCCCTCACCTTGTCATAGCTTCCCTTCCCTCTGATGGCATCATTTGTTTTTTTTGTGGCACCATCCAGGGAAAATGAAAGAAAGTCAATGTCATCACAGGAAATTTTGTCCAGGATGTTATGAAATAAATACCCGTTGGTATCAATGGTGATGGATTTGAACCCAAGGCGTTTCGCCTCTTTGACGGCCAGGTGAAGATCAGGGTGAAGGGTGGGTTCTCCCCCTAAAAAAATGACATTGGTCTGTCTGGTTTTTTTTGAAAAAAGAGCGAGCCAGTTCCGTATGGTTTCAATATCAAGAGTGTTGGCTCCGTGTTGATTTTTATTAATATAGCAATGGGTACAGGAAAGGTTACACTTTGTTAAGATGTGAAAAAAGAGATTGGAAGAATCCTTCGAAAATGCAACGGTTCTGTTTGTCATATTATCCCATACACTGCTTGGTAAAATTCGGATCAAAAGGAACCGGGTATTGTCCGTCAAAGCAGGCTTTGCAAAAATTTAGCTCCGGATTTTTCACTCCTGATGCTTCGAGCATACCTTTAATGGAAAGATAATGCAAAGAATCAAGACCCAGATACTCCCGTAGTTCATCTATGGGTTTTTGCGCTGCAATCAGTTCTCCTTTTGAAGAAAAATCAATGCCGTAATAGCAGGGAAATTTATGAGGCGGACATGAGATACGCATATGTACTTTTTTAACCCCAAGTTCACGCAATGCTTTGACGCGGGTTTTTGCCGTGGTACCGCGAATGATGGAATCTTCAATAATGATAATCTCTTTGCCTTTGATAATCTCTCTGACAGGATTAAGTTTTACACGGACGGTAAAATCACGCATGGACTGGGTGGGCTGGATAAAGCTTCGACCCACATAATGATTCCTGATCATGCCCATTTCAAAGGGGATTCCTGATTCCCTGGCATATCCAATGGCTGCGTAATTGCCTGAATCCGGAAATGGCATGACAAGGTCTGCCTTCACATGGGCTTCCTGTGCCAGTCGTTGTCCATGGGCTTTTCTCATTTCATAGACATTTTTTCCGTCAATGGTGGAGTCGGGTCTGGCAAAGTAGATATATTCAAATATGCATAAGGATTTATGTTTGGCGGCCTTGGGGTGTTTAATGCTTTTAATACCATCTTCATTAATAATGACAATTTCCCCGGGATCAAGTTCCCGGATAAATTCAGCCTGGACCAGATCAAAGGCACAGGTTTCAGATGCCAGGACATAATGACCGTTGAGTTTTCCAAGAGCCAGAGGCCTGAATCCGTTAGGGTCTTTCATGCCGATGACTTCGCCCTTACAGGTTAAAAGGATCATGGAATAGGCGCCCTCAATTTTTGAAACAGCCTTTAAAATTGCACTCTCAATATCCCCTTTAATCAGGCTTTTAATAAAAAGATGGAGAAAAACCTCTGAATCCATGGTGGTCTGGAAGATGGAACCCTGCTCTTCCAGTTCTTCTTTCAGGATATGGGCATTCACCAGATTCCCGTTGTGGGCCACGGCATAGGAGCGGTGCCTGTGGTTGACAACAAAGGGCTGGGCATTGGTTAACACAGAATCCCCGGTGGTGGAATACCTGACATGGCCAATGGCAGAACCCCCTTCAATTCGTTCTAAGTCCTCAATGTTAAAGATGTTATGGACAAGCCCCATGCCTTTGTGGGAGAAAATTTTATCATTTATACCCCGGTTTACCGAAATGCCGGCACTTTCCTGCCCCCTGTGCTGGAGGGCATAAAGGCCAAAATAAGTGATTTTAGCCGCTTCGGGATGTTTATACAGCCCAAATATACCACATTCATCTTTGGGCCTTTTTCCCTTAATCATTGGATTGTGCATGTCTGTTTTCCTGGTGATAGTCTTGAATGGGGTTAACACTAAGACCTTCTTTTTTAAGGGCCTGGATAGCACTGCAGATGGCTCTTGTCCCATCTGTAGTGGTGGCATAAGGGATTTTATATTTAATAGCAGCACGCCTTATTTCATATCCGTCCCGCTTGGTCTGGCTTGATGCACCCGTGTTTAAAATCAACTGGATTTCGTTGTTTGTCACTGCATCCACGACATGGGGCCGGCCGGCAGAAACTTTTTTGACAAATTTTGTGGGAACATCATTCTTTTCAAGGAAAATGGCGGTTCCCCGTGTGGCCATGATATTAAATCCCATTTCATGAAAGCTTTTGGCAACCGGTAGAGCAGCCATTTTATCCTTGTCCTGGACACTGATAAAGACTGTGCCTTGGGTGGGAAGTTTTTGTCCGGCGGCAAACTGGGACTTGGCAACGGCAGCACCAAGATCCTTATCAATCCCCATAACTTCACCCGTGGATTTCATTTCAGGCCCGAGAACCGGATCAACATTGTCAAACCTGTCAAAGGGCATGACCGCCTCTTTAACACAATAGTAAGGCGGGATAATTTCCCTGGTAAAACCCAGTTCATCAAGGGTTTTACCCAGCATGACCTTTGTTGCAAGCTTGGCCAGGGGTACGCCAATGGCTTTGGATACAAAAGGAATAGTCCTTGAAGCTCTTGGATTGACTTCTATAATGTACACTTTTTCTTTCATGATACCAAACTGGATGTTCATCAGGCCTTTAACGTTCAGTTCTTTAGCAATGGCTTTGGCTGCCTCTGTCATTTCGTCAATGTGTTTTTGAGAAATGGAGTATGGTGGCAGTACGCAGGCAGAGTCACCGGAATGGATACCGGCTTCTTCGATATGTTCCATCATGCCGCCGATAACGGTTTTTTCACCGTCGCAGATGGCATCAACATCCAGTTCAAAGGCCTCTTCAAGGAATTTATCAATGAGTACCGGCTTATCAGGAGAAGCCTGGACAGCCAGATAAAAGTATTCTTCAAGGTCGTTTTCATCATACACAATTTTCATGGCACGACCGCCCAGGACAAAAGAAGGACGAACCATGACAGGATATCCAATATCCCTTGCGATCTGCCTTGCTTCTTCATAGGAGGTTGCAATACCGTTTTCAGGCTGTAGCAGTCCAAGTTTGTCCATCATTGCCTGGAAAAGGTCCCTGTCTTCAGCCCGGTCAATGCTTTCAGGGCTGGTCCCGATGATGGGCACACCTGCTTTCTGAAGATCCGAGGCAAGGTTCAGCGGGGTCTGTCCGCCAAACTGAACAATCACCCCATAGGGTTTTTCCTTTTCCACAATGTGAAGCACATCTTCCCGGGTTAAAGGTTCAAAATAGAGTTTGTCAGAGGTGTCATAGTCTGTGGACACGGTTTCAGGGTTGGAGTTGACCATGATGGATTCCACCCCTTCCTCTTTCAGGGCAAAGGAGGCATGAACACAGCAGTAGTCAAATTCAATGCCCTGGCCGATTCTATTGGGACCGCCGCCAAGGATAATGACCTTTTTCTTGTCCGATACCCTTGCTTCGCATTCTGTTTCATAGGTGGAGTAGTAATAAGGGGTTGCTGCCCTGAACTCTGCGGCACAGGTATCCACCAGCTTATAAACCGGAATAATGCCAAGGTCTTTTCTTGTCTGTTCAATCTGTTTTTCCGTCAGATGGGTAAGGTGTGCCAGCTGTTTATCCGAGAAGCCGTATTTTTTGGCTTTTTCAAAGAGATCCCGGGGAAGATCCTTGCCGGCAAGCGTTATCTGTTTTTCAAGATCCACGATCTGTTTCATCTGGTTGAGGAACCAGGGGTCAATACCGGTCATTTCATAGATCGTAGTGATCGGCATGCCGTGTTCAATGGCATATTTTATATAAAACAGCCGTTGAGAATTGGGTGTGGAAAGCTTGTACTCTAATTCATTGCCGGCAACACTTCCGGGAAGCGGATCTTTTCCATCCCCACCAAATCCTGCCCTGCCTATTTCAAGGGACCGGATTCCTTTTTGAAAGGCTTCTTTAAAGGTTCTGCCGATGGACATGGTTTCCCCCACAGATTTCATGGAGGTGGTCAGAATGTCTTGGGTTTCAGGGAATTTTTCAAAGGTCCATCTGGGGATTTTGATCACGCAATAATCAATGGAAGGCTCAAAACAGGCAAGAGTTTCACCGGTGATATCATTGGGAATTTCATCCAGAGTATACCCCACAGCCAGTTTGGCAGCAATTTTCGCAATGGGAAATCCCGTGGCCTTGGAGGCGAGAGCCGAGCTTCTGGAAACCCTTGGATTCATTTCCACCACAATCATATCCCCGTTTTCAGGATTGATGGCAAACTGGACATTTGATCCGCCCGTATCCACGCCGATTTCTCTGATAATAGCGATGGAAGCATCCCGAAGCATCTGGTATTCCTTGTCCGAAAGGGTCTGGGCAGGGGCCACTGTGATGGAATCGCCCGTGTGTACGCCCATGGCATCCACATTTTCAATGGAGCAGATGATGACCACATTATCTGCATGGTCCCGCATGACTTCCAGCTCGTACTCTTTCCATCCAAGGACCGATTCTTCCAGCATGACCTGGGTATTGAGACTGGCGGCAAGTCCTGCCTCTGAAAGGCGGACAACCTCTTCCATATTATAGGCAACCCCGCCGCCTGTTCCGCCAAGGGTGAAACTGGGTCTTACAATGATGGGAAAGCCGATTCGTTTTGAAACTGCTTCAACTTCCTGTATATTGGTGGCAAACCCGCTTTTGGGGATTTTCAAGCCGATTTTATTCATGGCATTCCTGAAAAGCTCACGATCTTCAGCCTTATTAATGGCCTCCTCAGAAGCCCCGATCATCTCAACATTATATTTTTTAAGAATACCCGTCTTCGCCGCTTCAAGAGCTGTGTTCAAACCGGTCTGTCCGCCCAGGGTGGGCAGCAGGGCATCGGGCCTTTCCTTTTCAATGACTTTGATAACGGTTTCAGGGGTGACAGGCTCAATATAAACCTTGTCCGCTGTTTCAGGGTCGGTCATGATGGTGGCAGGGTTTGAATTGATCAGTATTACTTCATACCCTTCCTCTTTCAGGGCTTTACAGGCCTGGGTTCCTGAGTAATCAAATTCACAGGCCTGGCTGATAATGATCGGACCTGCACCAATGATCAGGATTTTTTTAATGTCTTCACGTTTTGGCATTTTCAATCACTTTTGCAAATTGGTTAAAAAGATAGGCTGCATCATGGGGGCCTGGGGAAGCTTCTGGATGATATTGTACGGCAAAGGCCTTTAGGGCATCATTTTTAAGACCCTCAAGGGAATCTTCATTCAGGTTAATATGGGTCATGGCACAATGATCTTTGCCAATGGTATTTAAATCCACGGCAAATCCATGATTCTGGGATGTGATTTCAACCTTGTTGGTTGAAAGGTTTTTCACGGGCTGATTACCGCCCCTGTGGCCGAATTTGATTTTCATGGTTTTACCGCCCATGGCAATTCCGAGAAGCTGCATACCAAGACAGATTCCAAATATGGGAACAAATCCTAAGAGTTCTTTTATGGTATCGACGGCATAGGTCACAGGTTCCGGGTCTCCCGGGCCATTGGACAGAAAGATGCCGTCAGGGTTCAGATGTTTAATGGTCTTGGCACCTGTCGTTGCCGGAACCACAAGCACTTCACACCCTGCTTTTTCAAGGCATCGGATAATATTGTATTTCAGTCCGAAATCAAGGGCGACAACAGAATGTTTTTTGCCTTTGAAATGCCAGATTAAAGGGTCTTCCAATTTGGTGGTATCAATATAGTCCGGCCGGTTATACTTCCAGAAATAGGGTTTTTTTGTGGTTACACAGCCCACAAGATCACTACCCTGCATGGGAGGGATCTGTTTGGCCTTTTCAACCAGGGAATCGGGATCAAGATCCGATGTGGATATGACAGCCCGCATGGCACCGGATTTTCTTATATGGCGGACCAGAGCCCTTGTATCCAAGTCTTCAATCCCCAGCACATGACCTTTGATCAAATAATCTGAAAGGGTTCCTCTGGATCTGAAATTGCTCGGAAAATCCTGGTATTCTTTTACAATAAATGCCGCCACCTGAATCCTGTCAGATTCAATGTCTTCAGGACAGACACCATAATTTCCGATCAAAGGATATGTCATGGTAACCATCTGACCATAGTAGGAAGGATCGGTCAGAATTTCCTGGTAACCTGTCATGCTGGTATTAAACACGACTTCCCCCTTTGCTTCTCCTGGTCCTGTAAAACTCCTGCAAGGAAAAATTCTGCCGTCTTCAAGGGCTAATAATGCTTTCATAAAAATTTACACCTGTTCACCATCGTGTTGATATAAATTAACTTATATAAATTTTTCGGGCCAGACCCGAATCGTTTTACTTAACCTGCAAAATTTATTTGCAAATCAGGTTCGTTTAAATAACACAACCGGACTGATTTTTGCAAGTCAGTTCTGTCTGCTTCTCAAGGCAATTGCCTGTAAGTTGAAAAGTGATTTTATTATCAATTTATTCTGAACCGGCTATTTCAAATATGATGTTGCCACTCCTCCTTTTTTTGATACGAATTGGATCTTATCCGGCAAGCGGAGTTCAACAGTGTTGGGCTACAGCATGACGTCATACACAGCATTTGACCAATGCAGCCCGCTGATAAATTTTAGCACTAAATACCTGAAATCGTCACTTCAACAATTCTTTTTCTGGCATGGTTGTCATGATTGATCACCACAATCTGCTGCCAGGTGCCGAGCCTGGCTTTACTATCTCTGACAGGCACGACAATGGAAGGCCCGATAATGGTATCAAAAAATGTTTTTGTGGCATTCATAGGGATCTCCTTAAAATGAATTCATTTTATTGAAACCCCTTTTCAAGTCAAGAGAAAATTGTGTTCTTGATAAAATTTGTCGGCAATATTATGGTGCTGTTTAGTGGTTGAACGAAAAGTTGGTGGTTTTTGATCGGGCACTATTTATTTAACCTGAAATAATAGGGTATAAATGGATCATAGCGTAATTGACAAGGTCTTCCCCGGGCTTGATACAAATCTTTTAAAAACGGTAAAAAACAGGGTTGATTCTTTTAAGGCAAGCCTGAAAAGGGATGGGCTTCAAATTAATCTGAATCCTGATTTAAAATCTGATCTTATAAAGATTTTTCTTTACAGTGAATTTATTGCATCAAGTTTTACTAGAAATCCAGGTATTTTTAAAGATCTTGTCGACTCAAAAGATCTGTTCAAATCATATTCAAAACATACGATTGTGGCAAGGCTTGAAAAGAAAATTTCCAAAGACATGGATGTGGCAACGGTCAAGGAAATTCTTTTGCAGATCAAGTTGTACGAAACCATTAGAATCGCATGGCGTGATTTAACAGGGAAAGCTTTGCTTTCCGAAACGCTTTTCGATCTTTCAAATCTTGCAGATGCCATTGTTGATACGACCATGGCGGCTATATATGATGAGGTCTGTGAAAGCTATGGCCTTCCCGTGGACAGCGAAGGAAATTTCCAGGGCATGATTGTACTGGGCATGGGTAAGCTGGGTGCCGGAGAATTAAATTTTTCTTCGGACATTGATCTTATTTTTGTCTATCCTATATCCGGGTATACAAACGGGGAGAATATCATTTCCAATGAAGAATTTTTCACAAAAGTATGTCGCAGGTTTTTAAGATTTTTTTCAGCAGGCTCCCATGGTATTAATTTTTACAGGATTGATACCAGACTAAGGCCCTATGGCGATGGCGGACCCCTGGTGATGAGCAGTTTTGCCTTTGAAGAATATTATCAGGCCCAGGGAAGAGGATGGGAAAGATATGCCATGATAAAAGCAAGGCCGGTTGCCGGTGATATTGAGGCAGGCGTTAAACTTTTAAAAACTTTGAATTCCTTTATTTACAGGCGGTATTTTGATTACGGGTCTTTTGATTCCTTCCGGGATATGAAGCACAGAATTACGCTACAGGTAAAAAATAAGAAATTAAAAAACAATATCAAGTTGGGTGCCGGAGGCATCAGGGAAATAGAATTTTTCGGGCAATTGTTTCAAATGATCAGGGGCGGGGTTGAGCCCAAACTCCAGGAACGAAAAATCTTAAAGGTTCTGGATCTGTTAGAAAGCCATTCTTGTATTAATGAGGCAACAAAAAAAGATCTGAAAGAATCTTATGTGTTTTTAAGAATGGTTGAAAACAGGCTTCAGGCCTATGCAGACCTTCAAACTCATGATATTCCTGAAAAAGAAGATCAAAGAAAAGTCCTGGCGCTTTCCATGGGATGTGATGCATGGGATAATTTTGCACAAGACTTAAATGATCACATGCAAAGAGTTCATTATCATTTCAGTCAATTGCTGGTTTCAGAGGAACAGGAGAAACCAGACAAAGAAATGCTGGATCTTAAAGAATTATGGGTCAATATTAATGATCCCCAGTTTGCCGCAGACTCCATAGCCATTGGTCGCTTTAAGGAACCTGACAGGGTATTAAATATTTTAAGATCCCTTGAAGAACATCCAAATACTAAAAGGCTGACATCCAATGGAAGGAAAAAACTGGCAAGACTGATTCCGGTACTGATCAGGAAAATCGGTGAGCAAAATGATCCCGATGCTGTCTTAGTCAAATTAATTGATCTGATCATAACCATTGAAAGAAGAACCTGCTATCTGTCTTTGCTCATAGAAAACAAACGCGCACTTGAAACATTGATCATACTTGCCCAAAAAAGTCCCTGGATCATTACATTCCTTTCAAAGCATCCGGCATTGCTGGATGAACTCATGCATCCTGCCACACTCTATTCCCCTCCCGGCAAACAGGCCCTGGAAAAAGAGATGGAGATCCGCATGGCAGGTGTTCCATCAGGTGATATAGAATTCCTGATCGAGGAATTGTGTGTTTTCCGACAAGTCAATTACTTGCGGGTTTCTGCTGCAGATGTAAGCGGAAATTATCCATTGATGAAAGTCAGTGACCATCTGACATATATTGCAGAGACTGTTCTTTCTCAAGTGCTTCTAAGTTCATGGGATATTGTGGCACAAAAATATGGTATTCCACAAGGCTTATCGGATGAAACCCTTGATCATTGCGGGTTTGCCGTTATTGCATACGGAAAAGTCGGCGGGCTGGAAATGGGATATAAATCAGATATTGACATTGTTTTTTTACATAAGGCAGAATCAGGCCTTACAAAGGGAAAAACAAAGAGCATTGATAATATCAGGTTTTATTCAAATTTGGGCCAGAGAATCATCAATGCTTTAACCATGCATACGCCTGCAGGGACTCTGTATGGGGCAGATATGAGGCTGAGACCGGGGGGCAATTCGGGAATGATTGTCTCCCACATTGATGCCTTTGAAGATTATATGAAAAATCAGGCCTGGACATGGGAGCATCAGGCATTGATCAGGGCCAGACCTGTTGCAGGTGACAAAGGGCTTTGTTCAAAGTTCAATGAGATCAGGAAGAGTATTCTGATAGAGAAAAGGGATACCAAAGCGTTAAAAAGAGAAGTCGGTGATATGCGGGAACGAGTGCGGGATGAGCACTTAAAGTATACGAAAGATTTTTTTGATTTAAAGCAGTCCAGGGGCTGTATTGTGGATATTGAGTTTCTGGTTCAGTATTTAATTTTAAAAAATGCCCATGCCTGTCCTGATATAATCATTTGGACAGATAATATGAGGCTCCTGGAAAGCCTTGATGCAGAAGGGATTATTACGGGGTGCGAAAGCGAACGGCTCCAAAATGCCTATCTTGTCATGCGAAAGGCCATACACAGATTCAACCTCCAGGAAAAGAGCCTTGAACTTCCTCAAACTCATTTTTCAGAGGTAAGAGAACATGTCATCGATATGTATGATCAATATTTAGAAGGTTAAGAAATCAATACAAGGCTGAGCCAGGGCCAGTAGGTAATGATAAGGACGGCCAGAAGCAGTACCAGCATAAACGGGATGGTGGCTTTGTAAATGTCAATAATGGGTTTATTAAACCGGTACCCGGCAATGAACAGGTTCATCCCCACAGGCGGGGTAAAGTATCCGATCTGCATATTAGCAAGAAAAATGATGCCCAGATGAACGGGATCAACGCCATATTCCAGTGCAACAGGCAGCATAAGAGGGACCATGATGATAATGGCTGAAAAAATATCCAGCATGGCCCCGAGAATCAAAAGAAAGATATTTAAAAGAATTAAAAAAACGAGCTTACTGGTTATATAGGTCTGACAGAGGTCAAACAACTTCATGGGCACTTCAGCATCAATCAGGTAATTTGTAAAGCCTAAGGAAACCCCCAGTATTAAAAGGATTCCTCCCACCATTACCATTGAATCCCTGACGATGCCGGTAAGTCGAGACAACCGGATTTCTTTATAAATAAAGACTTCCACGATTAATACATACATTGCTGTCGCGGCAGCCGCTTCGGAAACGGCAAAAAATCCTGAGTAAATGCCGGTAAACACAAATACAGGCAGAGGAATTTCCCAGATAGATTCCCTGACGGCTGATAAGGCCTTTTTTAAAGAAAAAGATGTTAAGGGGACAGGGGCTTTCCGGTTGGCCCAGATACTCCATAAGGAGAGAAGGAGTATCATTAAAATGGCAGGCAGGATGCCGGCAATAAACAATTTTTCAATTGAGATATCTTCTCCCGAACTCATCTGCTGGGCGATAACCCCATATAGAATCAGAGGAAGGGATGGGGGAAGCAAAAGTCCTAAGCTCCCAGAAGTCGTTACAAGCCCAAGGCTGAATTTATCTTTGTATCCGGCCTCTTTCAAAGCAGGATACAGCAACGCCCCCATGGCTACAATGGTGACGCCTGACGCCCCGGTAAAGGCTGTAAAAAGGGCACAGACAATAAATGCAACAATGGCAAGCCCTCCCGGCATCCATCCGAAAAAGGCCTGGGTCAGCCTGACAAGACGTCCCGAGGTGTTGCTCTCTCCAAGCATATATCCGGCAAAGGTAAACATGGGCAATGCCAGGAGAATCGGGGTGTCTGCAATGCGATACAGCTCTATGGCCATGACGGATAAATCAATATCGCCAAAATAAAAACCCGTCATGGCGGCAGCAATGATAATGCTGAAAAGCGGTGCCCCCAGAAGAGCAAGAAGAATCAGTATAGCGATGATTAAATATATCATTGCGGGATGCGCTTAAATCGTTTAAGCAAGCAGGTGAAAGAAAAGAAGATATACCTGAGACTGATAATGGCAAATGCAACCGGGATAATGCTTTCACAGATCCAGGCCGGGATATTTGTAAATGCCATAAGACCGTCCTGTCTTTCCATCATCACAAACTTCAGACTGAAATATGCCATCACAGCACAAACCAGTGCTGTGAAAATATAAATAATAAAAGTTGTCTGTTCTTTTATCTGATCAGGAAGATACCGGGATATAACGTCAATACTGATGTGATGGTTGTTTCTGCTGGCAACCATTGCACCGATAAGGCCGATCCATAAAACCAGTACCCTGATAAGCTCGTCACCCCAGAGAATTCCGGAGTCAAACAGGTTTCTTAAGACAATTTGCAGTACGGCCATGAAGATCATTGAAAGCAGAAGTCCGATAAGAATACTGTCCTCAATTTTTTGAAGAATCGTAATGATATATTGGGAGAAAGACGTTTTTTTACTGATCATTGGTTAGGTCTGCTTTTGAATGAAAATTTTTTAGATGCGCATCCAGTTGATCAACCACATCCTGGGGCAGGATCCCGGATTCGATCATTTTTTTTGATGCATTCCCGGCTACTCTGTGCCAGTCGTTCAAGGCGTCCTGTGAAGGTGTGATAAATATTATCCCTCTGTTTTTTAACGCCTGGATTGCTTTGATATCATCATCTCTGTTTTGAATATCAATTTCCTTTAATGCTTTGGTCATGACGAGTGTGACAATTTTTCGGTCCTGTTCTGCGATTGATAAAAATTTCTTTTTATCAATCGCAAGTACGGCATAAAGATAAATCAGGGGTATGTCCGTTACATATTTAATCTGGGTATGCCATTGCAGGACAATAGCGCCAACAGGAGAGGTTGCCACCGTGTTAATCAAACCGGACTGGAGGCTGGTCCGCACATCTGCAATGGGCAGGGGAATAGGAGTGAGACCAAAGGCCCTTATGGAATCCCGGCTGATTTTATCATTGTCCGGAATCCATACTTTCTGATTTATTAGATCCTGTACCGTCTCTACGGGTTTTTGTGACATAATGTATGCGAATCCACCGCCCATGAGCCCGAAAGTCACAAATCCGGCTTTATCAAGGCCGTCAATGATATACTGGTCCATATATTTTCTGACATAGCCTACTTCTTCAAGACTTTTAAATTTCAAAGGTTGTGCATATATCTGGTTTGCCGGGAAAAACTGAGAAAGGCTTCCTCCCACAACAGCTCCACCGTGCAGCTGGCCAATACGGATTTTTCTTAAAACCGTTTTATCATTGCCCATGACACCGCCGGGATAGAATTTGAATATCACACGATTATCGGTTTCTTCAGCAACCTGTTTTGCGCCCATCCGCATTTTTTCCATCCACATGGAGCCTTCGGGCGACAGGGTGGCAATTTTCAGTCTGATGGCATAGACATTATCTGTTATGAGCATAATAAACAGTATCAACACCAATCGTTTAAGGATTTGAATCATGGATATCTCCGGTTTAACATCATTTAAAAATAGTCATCTGCATCATCTATCAATTCTTTGGCCTGTATTTGAGCCCGGGTATTTACAAGGGTATAGCCCGGCACATAGGGGTCGGCAGCTATTACGTCTTTTAGCAATTGATCATGAAGTTTTCTGTCAAATACCATCTTTGCATACAATTTTGCATAAAGAACCTTTGCCATCAGATTTTTCCCCCGGGATAATTTGATAGCGCTATCAAAATAATGTTTCCCCAGCTCGGGTTTGCCCCCAAGAGCAGGCGGCAGCAAGGTTGCCAACGTTCCCATGTATAAATATGCAGCCCCGTCTTTATACGTCTCATCAAGTTCAATTACTCTTTGCATGATCATTTCAATATGTGACATGTCTGCGATGGCATTAAAGTCATTCTTATTGGCCATGATCCACCCTGCCCAGGCATTGCCGAGGGCAAAAAGGGCGGGGACATGTTTTTTCTCCATAGTTGACATGATTTTTTCAAATTCTTTAAATGTTTCTGATTTAAGCATACAGGCATTGTTTTTTTCAAGACAAATGGCCTGATTGGCATAATTCAAGGCTTTGGCAGCCATTTTTCGGGATCGGCCAACATCTTTTACAAACAGGTCTGCATAGGCAGTGTATAACATGCTAGCCGTGAACAGCAGGGTTTCATTTTTCGGGTCTTTGCTGATCAGGCTGTCGATCATCAGCAAATATGCCGGGGCTCCGGTTTTTACCATGGATAAATCGTCATTGTTTAAAATCGTGTCGGAAAGATGTTCCATCATGTCTGATGTGGCGGATGATATGATGACCGCGCATCCTGACGAGAGAAAGAGACTGATTATACAAAAAACAAAGACAACAGCAGATGATACGGATTGTTTGAAATTATGGTTCACCAACCGAAGAAGAATCATCAATAAATCAAATCCTTTATCTATTTGGAGATTTTAATAACAGCAATTTATTATTCAGATTGAAAATTAACTTGTTTGATAAAAAAAAGCAACTAGGGATTCACGGTAAATCATTAAAATGCAGATATAAGCGCGATACCTGTTATGGCGAGAATGATTCCGGAAAACTGGATTTTCTGTATTCTCTCACCTGCGATAATCATTGAAAGAATAATAGTAACGGCAGGATACATGGAGCTTATGACAGCAACCTGGCTGAGCATTCCTTTTGAGGTCGCCAAGGCAAAGCAAAACGCAGCCATGGTGTCCATGAAGCCCATTAGAAGAATATAGGGTAGTTGAACTTTTCCGACGTTAACGCTAACTTTTGCAAAAAAGAGCGAAGGGATCAAAAGGATGAGTGCGGATGATCTCATGATCATGGATGCCCAGATCGGGTGACTGGTGCAGGCCTTGTCCATTGTTATGAAATAGAATCCCACTAAAAATGCCGAGCCGACAGCAAGCCCGACTCCTTTGGTGAGTTTCCCTCCGGTTTTCCCCGAATTATTCTCCATGACAGCCATTAACGAACCCAAAATGGCAATGACAATACCCAACAGGCTTAAACCGGACAGGGTGTCTCCAAAAAAAATTCCCCAGATGACCGGCAGAATAACGCCTGTCGCACTAATGGGAGCCAGGATGGACATGGTCCCCACAGCAAGGCTGCGATATAATAGAAATATGGCGACAACCCCTATGATACCTGCCGGAATGGCCCAGAAAAGCAGCGGATCATTGGGCAGGGGTTTGTTCAACAAAAAAAGAATACCGCCAAGAAGAAAAGTCCCCACCAACGAGGAGATCATCAAAATGCTGAGTGTAGGCAGGTTACGGCTTTTAAGCCCTCCGATAAAATCTGCGATGCCCCAGCCGAAACAGGCAAATATGGATAATGTAATCGGTAACACTTGCTGGCCCTCATGGGTGTTCGTAATTAAATGGTTCTTTTTCTTGTTTTAAAAGTAGATTAAAGTTATAGATTAGTAAAATTAATCTTTATTATCGATTGGATAAGTATTGATTATGTTACCCGATTTAAACAGATTAAGAGTATTTTACCATGTCTATTCATTGCAAAGCATTAATATGGCGGCAAAAAATCTTCATCTTACCCAGCCAGGCGTAAGCCAGCATATAAAAAAACTTGAATTTGAAATAAAAATCCCTTTGTTTATCAGACGTCACAAAAAAATTATTCCCACCCGGGCAGCAGATAAGCTGTTTGACATGGTCAAACCATTTATGGAAACCTTAGGCAGTGAAATTAAAAATATTGCAAAACCAATGGATCACCCCTACGGACTGCTCAGAATTGGCGCACCTCTTGAATTTGGAAAGACATATTTCCCGGCCATTTGTCAAACCTTTAGAAAAAAATACAATCAGGTGACCTTTAAAATAAGGCTTGAAGAGCCGGACCAGCTCTTGGATATGTTAAATAGGGGGTCGCTTGATTTTGCGGTGATTGATTATTTTTCAGCCAAAGACCAGTTTTTGGGAAGACCGGAACAATACAAAATAGATCCCCTGGCAGAAGAAACCTTTGTTCTGGCAAGTTCAAAAGAGTATTTTGAAAATACGATGAAAAAAAATATTTCTTTTGAAACCCTTATGTCAATGGACTTTATTACAGACGAACATGAACCCTTTATTTTGAAACACTGGTTCTGGCATTATTTTAAAAAATCAATTTCAAAGTTTAATATCATCATGGCCATTGAAAGCCACCAGGCACTCTTAAATTGTGTAAGACTTGGAATGGGGCTGGCCATTACAGCAGATCATCTTATCTGGAATGAAATTGAAACAGGAAAAATAGTTCCGATTTTTCCCACTAAAGAAAAAGTGATTAATGAAATTTCTTTTGTACAACTCAGAGACAAGAAGCCCACGCTGACTGAAGAAACGTTTCAAACCTTTTTTAAAAAACAGATAAAGACAAAAGAGAGTTTGAAATAATCAGATATGGGTCATTCATTGGGAATAGGTTTAATATTGATTTCAGCGGCATCCTTTGGTGCCATGGCCATTTTTGCAAAGTTCGCATACTTGTCCGGGATCAGTACCCATTCCCTGCTTTTTTTCAGGTTTGTCATTGCAGTGATGGTCATGCTGCCCATCGCAGTGTTACAAAAAAGAAAATTTCCAAAAGGAAAAGACCTTTATATACTCATTGCCATGGGAGCCATAGGATATGCGGGGCAATCATATTGTTATTTTAAGGCACTTACACTCATTCCACCATCACTTGTGGCAATTTTGCTTTACTTATATCCGGTCATTGTTGCGATCCTGTCTGTTTTTTTCCTGGATGAAATCTTAACAAAAAATAAGCTTTTTGCTTTATGTATTGCCATTTCAGGGGTCATACTGGTCATTGGGGTTGATACCAATGGAAACATGAAAGGAATCATGCTCGGAGTTGGTGCTGCATTGATTTACTCCGTCTATACCATTGCCGGAGCCAGAGTGATGAAAAGAAATGACACATTTACATCCAGCCTTGTTGTCATTGCTTCTGCTGCATGCTTTTATCTTCTCTATAATATAAAGGCAGGGTTTTTTTTCCCAACAGCAGGGTTCTACTGGATGAACATCATGGCCATTGCCATTCTTTCAACCGCGGTTGCAATATATGCCTATTTTCAGGGAATAAAATTGTCCGGTGCCATTAATGCATCCATGCTGTCCACTTTTGAACCGGTAACGACAATGGTCCTTGCATCACTCTTTTTAGGACAGCATATCGGATGGTTGCAGATGGCAGGAACAGCATTGATTTTATCTTCCGCCGTTCTTGTAGCCCTATACTCAAAATCTTAATAAAAAGTCGCTTTCCCCCAAAAAGATTTAATTTTGTAACAATGGGCTTGATATTTTAATACACCATGCATTATATAGTTGCGCATAATATAACTACGAACAAGCAATATGATCAAAAAGGAAATGAAAATGGAAACATCTGTTTGTGCATCCTGGTTCTCCACCGCCACCTTTTTTCGATATTTCAATCCAGGCCAAATGGTACTTGCAATCCCATATCGTATGGCTTACCTTAGATAAATTATTCAGGAGGTTTGATTTTGTGGATTAATATTCGTGGAGGAAACCATGAAAACATTTGTTAAAGATATTATGGTCACTGAATTTGATACAATCCGTTCTGATGAAACTGTTGAAAAAGCCATTCAAATGATTTTAAATGGCAAAATCAGAGAAACAGGTGATAAGACCATCAGCCTTATGGTGCTTGATAAAGTGATGATGTTTGTGGGGATAATAACAATGGCTGATATTCTTTATCATCTGCGGCCCGCTTTTTTAAATTATGGGATAAGCGGGGAACACGTATCATGGGATGAACAATTTGATATAGCCATGAAAAATCTTAAAGAAAAAGAAGTACGTCAACTTATGAGCATCAATATAGTTGGAGCTTCAGTTGATGAACATCTCATGGTTATACTGGATCGCATGGTAAAAAATAAATACCATAGACTTCCTGTATTAAAGGGTGGGAGGCCTATTGGTATTGTATATCTCTCTGATATTTATTTTCATTTTTTTTCATGAATTTCAATTTATCATAGGAGATAATAAAGAATCCTGAAAGCACAATCCTCAGGGGTTGTCCTTGTCCTTGTCCTGGAACTGATCTTTTTTACCAGTGTATGTGCCAGACTTTTTGCTTTAGCACTCTTCAGAGCAACCTTATGGCTTGTTGCATGCAGTTTTGCAGCGGCTTCCTGTTTGATCGCACATATCAGCTCACATGATTTGCACCCTGATTGATATGGTAGAATATTTACAGGTGATAAACTTTGTTTGACAACAAGTATTTAATATTTATATACTTTCTTTAATATTTGTCTTTATTTTCGAATCGTGTCAACAAAGAAGGAGACTTGGATGGAACAAACAAGAATTCTGGTGGTTGATGATGAGTTGATTATTCGCGAATCCCTTTCCGGCTGGTTGAGAAGAGACGGGTATCATGTAAGCAGTGTGTCAAGTGGTGAAGAAGCTATTGAAACGCTAAAAATTAATAGCTTTGACATACTCTTGCTGGACATTCAGATGGATGGCATCAGTGGAATGGATGTCCTTACGCATGTAAAGGAACACTATCCCGATATTGACGTGATTATGATCACGGCTTTCGGCTCCATCCCTTCGGCAGTCCAAGCCATGAAATCCCATGCTTTTGATTATCTTCTTAAGCCGTTTGATCCGGATGAACTCGGGGTGCTCATCCAGAAATTGATTGATCACAGGGCCAGAATAAAAGAAAACCTGTTTTTAAAGGAAGAGTACGAGCAAAGAACCCGGTTTGAAAGTATGATCGGTCAGTCCCGGCCCATGCAGGAAATTTTCAACATGATAGAAGATGTCAAGGACACGGATACCACGGTTCTGATCACGGGTGAGACCGGAACGGGAAAAGGCCTTGCCGCCAAGGCCATTCATTCCAATAGCAGGGTTTCCAACGGCCCGTTTGTCAGTGTGAATTGCGGCTCAATTCCAAAACATATCATGGAAAGCGAACTCTTCGGTCATCAGAAAGGGGCCTTTACAGATGCCAAGGAAACCCGGAAAGGCCGCCTGGAAATGGCTAGCGGCGGGACATTGTTTCTGGATGAAATCGGTGAGATCAGCATGCGGATGCAGATTGATCTTCTCCAGGTTCTGGAGGATAAAATATTTTACAAGGTTGGGGGTACCCAGCCCCTTTCAGCCGATTTCAGGGTGATTGCGGCGACCAATGCGAGCCTTGAACAGGCCATTAAAAATCGAACATTTCGGGAAGACCTGTATTACCGCCTGAATGTCATTGCTTTTACCATGCCGACTTTACGGGAACGAAAAGAAGACATTCCTTTGCTGGCCGAGCATTTTTTGATGAAGACCACCCAGGAGATCAACAGGGGGGTGGAAAGAATCAGCAGGGATGCCATGGATGAACTCATGCTGTATGAATGGCCCGGAAATGTAAGGGAGCTTTCCAATGCCATTGAAAGAGCGGTGGTGGTCTGTAAAACCGGTACCATTACCCCATTGGATCTTCCCATTGTAAAGACGCTGGAAAACGAACTGAAAAAGAAGTATTTCTCACTGACTGATGTGGAAAAACATCATATTACCAAAATTTTGGATGAAACCAGTTGGAATATTTCCAAGAGTTCCACCATCCTTGGTATTGACAGATCAACCCTGTACAATAAGATCAAACGATATGGCCTGAAAGACTATCGTGACAAATAGCGATGGTCACAGCATTGGCAAATGAATAATATTGATACCATTATTGTTTCGCCCATTGGGGATATCCCGCTCTGGATGACTGACACCATTGCAACGGATGTAGGGGGGTTTTTCAAGTTCAACGCCAGGGTGGAGAAGGTTTTAGATGATATCTTTTTTGCGTATGATGCAGAGCGCAATCAGTATCATTCAACAAAAATCCTTGATAAGCTTGCGAAAAATGCACCCAATGATTGCACCAAGATTATTGCCGTGACCAAGGAAGACCTTTTCATCCCTATTCTCACCCATGTCTATGGTGAGGCCCAGCTTGGGGGAAAAGCCTGCATCATATCGATTGCCAGGCTGATTGCCGACCTTGAAGTTGAGATTGTAAACAAGGGGTGCAAAAGGATTGTAAAGGAAGCTATCCATGAACTTGGGCATACGTTTGACCTTCGGCACTGTGAAGATGAAATGTGCATTATGCACTATTGCAGAAGGCTTGATGATGTTGACAGGAAATCAAGCCAGTTTTGCCGGTATTGCAACATTTTTTTGGCCGACAACATCAAGGCTCTTTGCAGATAAAGAGCTTTAAGAGCCTGTTCCATGAAATTTTTGGCAGGTTCCCAAAAAGATCGGAGCCCAGCCTTCCACCGTCTGCTGCCGCAAGCTGCGTTTCTTCTTCTAAAAATGCATACAGCCTGTCTACTTCTCTGTTCATGAACGATTTGTTTGAATCCATAAACATCAATTGTTTCAGGTCTTGTTTCAGATTCGGGCAATAAAGACTTAATACCCATCCGTCTATATACGGATCATGGTTGATCAGGCCCGGGTTTTGATTCACCTGTGAATTGACTTCGGTGATAACCCCGCTGACAGGTGAAAAAAATGATGCCTTATGCCCGTTCCTGGATATATGAATGGCATTTTTTCCCTGGAAAACCTGTTTGCCCATCAGAGGAGTTTTAATGGTGGTAAATTTCCCCAAAACCCTTGAAGCAAAGTCATCAATGCCGATACGAACAGTGTTGTGGTCTTCTATTTTCACCCATGTATGTCCCGAATGGAGATAATACCCTACAGGCAGGGATACTCCACTGATATCATTGAACTCTACAGGTTTTAAGACCGTATATACTTTAAACTGATCATGGAAGTATTGATCAAATTCACAATCAATACAATTATAGGTTTTGGGACATGTTTTAAAGTCAATGCGGCCTTTCATATGGTGGATGCACGGCCTTCTCGCCAAGGGCTGTTTTTTAAGCTTTTCTTTCCAGAAAACAAGATTGTCCTTTTTTCCTTGTAAGATCGCACTTTGTTTTTGATGATGTTCGTTTTCGTGGCAGACTTTTCTTAAAGCCCGGTCAAATCTGCAGGTTGTACACAAAAAATCCCTTATACATTTTTTTTGTTTAACCACTCCTGCCTGCATCCAGAGACAGGCAGGAGTTTTTTCTTTTAATCTTGTTTCCATTTACAGCCTCCTTTTTTAAGTTCTAAGAAAGGTGCGGGTCAGGTTATGCCAGCCAAGCGTCGGCAGATTTCCGTATACATCTGCCTTTAACAGACCGCCATCTGCGCTCAAAGGGCCTGTTACTTTTTCAATCATGCTTTCAAGGGTGGTCACTTCCTCTCCCAGCCATTCCATGCTGTCGTTGTCGGCCATAAGATTTTTTACGGCTCCTTTTATATCGGAGTTGTGAATGGTAAAGAGCCATCCGTCACCATAAGGATGATTTTTTGAAAGATCCGGCGATTTTCTGATATTGTTGTTGACCTCAGTGATGACCCCGTTCACAGGGGAAAGAATATCGGCCAGGTTTTCTTTTCTTTTCAAGCCCCAGCCTACCTTGTCTTTGTTCAGTTCCTGGCCGGTCAGGGGCAGGTCAAAGGCGTCCGGGCCACCCAGCACCTTGAAGGAGAAGTCATCAAGCCCGATACGGATAAGGCCGCCGCTGTCGATGCTGGCCCATGTGTGACCGTCGTGAAAATAATATCCGTCGGCAATATCAAAGCCTTTGACATCTTTCATAACCACCATGGAATGACCGGTTTTCGGGGAAAGGATGTCTTCAAAATACTGATCAAAATCACACCGCTGACAATTGTAGTTCATGGGGCAGATCTTGTTTTCGGTCCTGTTGGTCAGCGCATGCCTGCAGGTTCTGTCCGTGCTGTCCCTGTTTCTCAAGGCCTCCTGCCAGGAGATGTGTTTGCCGGCCTTTGCCATTTTGGCCATGGAATCATCGTACTTGCAATTGGTGCAATCATAAAAATTATTACAGTTTTTTTTCTTTGCAACGCCTGCCTGCATCCAGATACAGGGATGATCGTTTTTGTCTTTTTGGGCTTTCCAGATGTTTTCGGATTTTTTGGTTCTCATTAATTGTGTCATTGTCTTTTCTCCTTTTTATGATTTATTTTTTTGTTCTTTTGCCTATTTAAGAGAGCAAAAAGAATACCAGCCTGAAAAAAAAGACAAATTTAATATTGATACCCGCGCGAGTTGAGGGATTTGAGATGTGCTGACAAATAAATGCAGCAGATTACCGACATTTTAAATTGTAGAATTTTACCACAGCCCATAATGTTCCTTGCGAATCAAGGCGATGAAATCCATTCATCAGCAGGCGTTTTCAATGCCGTTGAATTTTCCAACACAGGATTCTAATTTTCCAACACTTTATTTTTTATCAGAACCTTGCTTTCATAATTCATCCCGTGTTAAAAATTAACTATATTTCCGATTGCTTATAACCCTTTTTTAAAAGGATGTGATTGTAAAAATGCCTCAAAAAGAGTTACAAACCATTCTCAGTGGTATTAAAGATTTTGTATTAATCATATCCCCGGAAAGGGAGATCCTGGAAACAAATGCGGCTTTTTTAAAACATATGAGATGTTCCAGAGAGGATGTCATCGGCCGAAAATGTTTTGAAGTGCTAAAGGAGGATAAAAGGAAACCCAGCAATTGTCACAATATATGCCCCCTTGAAGAAGTTATCAGGAATAAAAGACGTTGCCAGATTGAGCTGACAAGGCTGGACAGTGATAACAAACCCCGGTACACGGAGTTGACCATATTCCCCATCTGGGAAAAAAAAGGAAAGATTGCTAAATTCATTGAAATCAGCCGGGATATTACCAAGCGTAAGCTGGACGAAGCCTATCTTGTCAAAATAGTGGAGGAAAGAACCCGCCAGTTGAAAGAAACCCATGAAAGGCTTCTTCACCAGGATAAAATGGCCTCTTTGGGCAAATTATCCTCGTCTGTTGTCCATGAAATCAACAACCCCGTTGCCGGCATATTAAATCTTGTGATACTCAGCAAACGGATATTAAAAGAAGACACTATTGATCAAAAAATGATTGATCTTTTTTTACAATACCTGGAACTGATGGAGACTGAAACACGAAGGATCAGCCGTATTGTCAGTAATCTTCTGGTGTTTGCGCGTCAGTCGAAAATTGAACTGACCAAATTTGATGTCAACGATCTGATTGAACAGACTTTGCTATTAAATTCCAACCTTCTAAAAATAAGCCACATCCGTATCATAGAAGAACTTGAACATAACCTGCCTTTGATCAGCGGTTCTGAGGATCAGTTAAAGCAGGTGCTGATGAACCTGATTTCCAATGCTGTGGAAAGCATGTCAACCTCCAGGACAAAGTACCTGACTATTAAAACCTTTAGTAAAAAAAATCAAAAAGCCATTGGATTGCAGATTAAAGATACCGGGTCTGGTATCCAAAAGGGAACCGAATCAAAAATTTTTGAACCTTTTTTTACCACAAAGAAAAAAAGCAAAGGTGTGGGGCTGGGCCTTTCTGTGGTATATGGGATTATCCAGGAACACGGTGGGAAGATTTATGTGGATTCTGTATCAGGAGAGGGAACCTGTTTTTCAATCACCCTTTACCAGGAGCTGGATCCCCAAAAAATAAAATCAAATCTCCCTTTGTCCACGGGCACGCCACCGGATAAATTAACCACCTAATATCTATGATGGCACGGATTACTATTTGGAAAAAGAAATTAAAGATAAAGCAAGATGTCTTATCAGGGAAACAAGGGTCCTAACCCTTGCTGTTTCAGATAATGATATCCCGTGGTCATCCCCGGTCTATTTTGTGTTTCACGACAATGCCTTCTATTTTTTTTCCAATGAAAATTCCAGGCATATACAATACGCAAAAGATCAGAAAATCATTTCTGCTTCTATTTTTCAGGACTCAGACCGGATGGACCAAATTTTTGGATTCCAGATGTCAGGGGGGGTTGAGAAAGTATCAAAAAAAAAATTATATCTCACGATTGTCAAAAAATATGTCGCCAAGTTCAGTTTTTTAAAGCAGATATTCGGTCACCAGATAATTGAAAACAAGCACTTTTTTTTAGAAAAATTCAAATCACATCTCTATTGCTTTCATCCGGATAAAATTTTTCTGTCAGACAATTCCAGAACAACCGATAAGAGAATAAAAATAGATTTGAACAAAATAGTCTGACCATTTTTGTAAAGCTCACAAGTTTTATTTCTTAATGAGCAAGACAGCGTCTTTTTAATCTTGACTTTTATTCCGGTAAAAAATAACTATTCTAAAATTAACTTATATTTTTTGTTTCAAGGTCGTGGTGGTAGGTATTATCCCGGTCAAAAGCCGGTTCAAATAATATGGGAACGATGGAAAATGAAATTTTAATAGTATAATGAGAGGATGTATGCGTATTTTTCAAGCTCTGTTGGTTCTGGTCATCATTAATGGCTCCATGGTTTACGCCCGGGAGCAGCCCCCTGCCAGGGTGGTCATTTCAAAAATTGTTTTTCAAAAGGTGGCCCAGAATCGGTCTTTTATCGGTACGCTTTATTATGAACGGATCAGTCATGTCTCTTCAGAAGTCTCCGGACTGGTAACCCAAATCGATGTCAAGGCCGGCGATCGGGTTAATAAAGGAACGCCTCTGGTATATCTGAACACTGAAATACTTGAAAAAGAAATTTTAATTCGCAAAAACCAGATTGATCAGGCTGAACTTTATATAACCCATTCAAAAAAGAATTATGAACGAATGGAGTCTTTATATAAAAAAGGCGGGATCAGTGAAAAAGATTATGATGATGCCAGGTTTGTTTATCAAGAGGCCCTTTTAAAAAAAATGTCTGCCAAAATAATTCTGGAAAAATTGATGATTCAAAAAAGAAAAAGTGTGATTAATGCTCCTTTTGACGGCATTATTCTTGAAAAAAATGTGGATTCAGGAGACTGGGTCCAGCAGGGGAAACCACTTGCCAGTATCGGGTCCATAAATGACCTTTTTATAAAAGTACCTGTGGCGGAAACTTTGTTGAAGTTTGTTTCCATCGGTCAAAGCGTACCGGTAACCATCAACGCCTATAACAAAGAAATGACTGGAACCATTGATAATCTGTCTCCGATAGCGGATGCAAAAACCAAAAATGTTTTCATAAAAATACGGATTCCCATGTTAACCAAGGTGGCGCAGAACATGTCGGCCACTGTGTTTATTTCCACTGGCAGCAGACAAAAATTGGCCATTATCCCAAGAGACGCATTAATCAAGTTTCAGGGGAAGGATTTTATTTATACGATAAAAGAAGAAAAGGCGGTTCAGTTGCCGGTAAATATCGTGACCTATCTGGGTAACAGGATCGGTGCGGATAATAAGCATTTTACAGAGGGTCTGCCCGTAATAGTTGAAGGGAACGAACGATTGCGCCCTGGTCAGTCCGTTACCATTGTTGGAGAAGATTAGATGGATATTATCCGTTTTTTTATCCATAAACCCGTAACTGTGGCAGTGGGCGTCATCCTGACGGTTCTGTTCGGTCTTATCGGGTTTCAAAAGCTTCCGGTCCAGCTTACGCCTGATGTCGAAACCCCGCTGATTACCGTGAACACGGCCTGGTATGGTGCCACACCCTATGAAATTGAAAAAGAGCTCATTGAAAAGCAGGAAAAAGTTTTAAAAGGACTGCAGGGTCTCACCAAAATGGAGAGTTCCAGTTACAACGGCCTGGGTACCATCACTCTGTCCTTTAAAATCGGAACTAACCTTGATGACGCTTTGCTTAGGGTGTCCAATAAAATGTCCGAGGTGGGCAATTATCCGGAAAACGTAACCCGGCCGACCATAGAGTCTTCCGGGGCCAATAGTTCTCCCATTATCTGGATGGTCTTAAAGACAATACCAGGCAACACAGAGCCTATCAATCAATTCAAGACTTTTTTTGAAGATAATGTCCGGCAGCATCTGGAGCGGGTTAACGGAGTTGGCTCTCTCCTTGTATTTGGAGGCACTGATACCACTCTGGATGTGATCATTGATGCCCAGAAAATGGCCCGTTATAATGTGTCCATCAACCAGATCATTGCATCCATCCGCAGAGCAAATCAGAATATTTCCGCAGGAATTCTGGGCATGGCCAAGAAAAATTATCGCATCCGGACCATAAGCCAGTTTCAAACCCCGGAGGATGCCCTTGATGTGGTCATTTTTGATGATGGAATAAATCGGGTATACCTTGGAGACGTGGCACAGGTTGAAAAAGGCTATAAAAAAGAAGATGCCTCAGTACTGCACAGTGGAGAACAGGTGGTTGTGGTTGCAGTGAGAAAGGAAAAGGGAGCCAATGTTCTTAGCATGACAGATGCCGTGGAAAAAGCGGTTCATGATTTGAATAAAACCATCCTTGCTGACAACAAGCTGATTTTGAAAATGGTTTATGATCAACGGCCATACATTAATACTGCCACCAACCTGGTTAAACGCAATATCCTCATCGGCAGCCTACTGGCCATCTGTGTTCTTCTGCTGTTTTTAAGAAGTGTAAGGACCACATTGATCACGGGCATTGCCATTCCCATTTCTGCCATTGGCTGTTTTGTTTTTCTATGGCTGCTGGGAAGGAACCTGAATGTTGTTAGTATGGCAGGGATTTCATTTGCCGTGGGCATGCTGGTGGATAACTCCATTGTGGTATTGGAAAATATTGACCGGCACCGCAAGACTGGCAAAAGCGCTTTTGATGCTGCCTATGAAGGGACAAAAGAGGTGTGGGGGGCAGTCCTTGCTTCCACTGCAACCACTGTGGCTGTTTTTTTGCCGGTCATTTTTATCCAGGAAGAGGCAGGGCAATTGTTCCGGGATATTGCCATTGCCATTACTTCTTCCATTTTTTTAAGCCTCATTGTTTCCATTTCCGTGATTCCAACCCTGTTTAATCTGTTTTACAGGAAAAAAAACAATATCAAAACCGGGTGGCTGCAAAAAAGCGTTGTGGGTTCCCTTCTGGCCGGCGGGATTTTGAAATTAAGCACCCTGTGCATGAAAAATACCCTTACCCGGCTGGCAACCATTATTTTATTTACAAGTCTTTCCATTGGTTTGACCTTCTATCTTTTGCCAAGTGCCGAATATCTGCCCCAGGGCAACAGAAACCTTATTTTAAATATTCTCATTCCACCGCCTGGCTATTCTGTAGAAAAACTCAAAAGCATGGGTAAATATATATACAAAGAAACAGAACCTTATTTCAAAGAAGATGGTAAAGATGGGTTCCCCCAGATTAAACATATGTTTTTTGTGGGCGCTGATCGTATCACTCTTTTTGGCGGGATCAGCACCCATGAAACCCGTGCCAAAGAGCTCATCCCCCTTTTCAGCCGGGTAATGGGCTCAATTCCCGGGGTCTTTGGCGTGAGCATTCAGGCGGGAATTTTCGAGTCTGGTATTGGAAAAGGCAGAACAGTGGATGTCAATATTTCAGGAAAGGGTATGGATGATATTATCCAGGCAGCATATGCTCTTTTCGGGACCATAACCGCAAAAATGGAAAACACCCAGGTCCGCCCCGTGCCATCCCTTGAAGCCAGTTATCCTGAAGTAAAAATCATTCCAAATAAGGAAAAACTGGCTGCCAATGGTCTTACAGCCCAAGATTTGGGTGTATATGTCGATATTCTGATGGATGGCCGTAAAATTGAGGAATATCGTCCCGAGGGAATCAAACAGGTTGACCTGGTACTCAAAGGCCGGCCCTCTTTTGCCAGCTCGCCGGAAGATATTTTAAACTCCACCATTGTCAACAGCTTTGGAGATCTGATCCGGGTCAGGGATGTGGCAGGGATAGAATATGGAGAGGGCATGCCCCAGATAAATCACCTGGAGCGCAGCCGTACCATTACCCTGCAGGTTACCCCGCCTGCCGATCTGGCCCTACAGAGTGCCATGGAGCTGATTGAAAATGATATTATCCCTTCTTTGGAAAAGACAGGAAAACTCAAAAATGTCAGGGTGGGTGTGGGCGGCAATGCAGACAAACTTGTGGAGACACGGCAGGCTCTTCAGTGGAACCTTCTTCTGGCTTTGATCATTACCTATCTTTTGATGGCAGCCTTGTTTGAAAACTTTTTATATCCCTTTATCATTCTTTTCACCGTACCCCTGGCTGCGGCTGGCGGTTTTGTCGGGCTTTATGCGGTTAACACCTTTATTGCTCCCCAGGGGTTTGATGTCCTGAGCATGCTGGGGTTTATTATTTTAATCGGTACAGTGGTAAACAATGCGATTCTTATTGTCCACCAATCATTGAATAATGTCCGTTATAACGGCCTCTTCGGAAAAGAAGCAGTGGCAAATGCTGTCAAAATCAGAATCAGACCTATTTTCATGAGCGCCACAACCAGCCTTCTGGCCATGCTGCCCATGGTATTGTCTACCGGTTCAGGCAGCGAACTGTATCGTGGACTGGGATCGATTCTGCTTGGCGGTATCGCCATGTCAACGGTCTTTACCCTCTTTGTGATCCCTTCCCTGCTCGTTTTTGTCATTGATTCCGAAACAGATAAAATCAAGAACTCAGAACAGCTCTCTTGACCTTAAAGGGAAAATTATTTATCTTGTAAAATAAGGTAGTCCTTTATTTTAAAGAGAAAAGCTCAAATGAATCAAAAAAAATATTTAATTTTTATCCTGGCCGGTTTTTGGTTTCTTTTTTTGGGAAACACTATTTATGCTTCTCAAAACAAGCAAAAAATCTATATCATCCCTGTTTCAGGAACGGTGGAACCGGGCATGGCTGCCTATGTCAAAAGAGCATTGGAAGAGATCAAAAACGAAACAGATGCTGTTTTTGTGTTTAAAATGGATACATTTGGCGGAAGGGTTGATTCGGCACTGGAGATTGTGGACACGATTTCCAATGTCCCAAAAGGTAAAACCATTGCATTTGTGGAAAAAAGAGCCATTTCCGCAGGCGCCCTGATTGCGCTTTCCTCAAATCTGTTATTTATGAAAGATAATACCATCCTGGGGGATTGTGCTCCCATCATCCAGACCCAGGAAGGCCAGAAAATGGCCGGAGAAAAAATTCAAACTGTTCTCAGGGCAAAATTTCGTGCCCTGGCAAAGAAAAACAATTATCCTGTAGTTCTGGCAGAGTCCATGGTCACTATTGATATGGAAGTCTATGAGGTGGTTATGGACGGCCAAAAAAGTTTTATGAGGAAAAAAGCCTATGACGACCTGACAGAAGATGAGAAAAAAAAGATCACATCTAAAAAGACAATTGTGGCCAAGGGAGAGCTTTTAACCATGGATGATATTGAAGCCGTTGATCTTGGATTTTCTCAAAAAAGTGTTAACGATATAGAGGAAGTGCTTTCAATTTTAGGCTATGAATCAACCCAGATCATTACTATTGAAGAATCCTGGTCTGAAACCTTTGTAAGGTTTTTGCAGCCGTTTTTACCAATACTTATGCTCATAGGAATCGGTGCCATATATACGGAAATAAAGGCCCCCGGGTTTGGCATACCCGGAATTGTCGGTATTACATGTCTTGGCCTGGTCTTTTTTGGTCAATACCTGGTGGGTCTTGCCGACTATACGGAATTGCTGCTCCTGATGATCGGTGTTCTGCTTCTTGGTGTAGAGGTGTTTGTCCTTCCCGGATTTGGTGTGGCAGGTATTACCGGTTTGATAGTGATTGCGGCAGGTCTTGTTCTTTCTTTTCAGGGGTTTGTGATTCCTGATCCTTCCTTTCCCTGGGAAGGCGCCTTGTTGATGAAAAATCTGGCCCAGGTATTGGGATCTTTTATGCTTGCCTTTTTAATTTCTCTGTTCATGATTCGTTTTGTTTTGCCAAGAGTTTCAAAAATAGTAAAAGGACCATATCTTGAGGCAACTTTATCGAATTCTCATGTAGACTCCACAACGCCTTTAGGTTTGAAAGCGGGAGATACAGGGATTGCCCATACATTTCTTCGTCCCTCAGGAAAGGTAATGATAAACAATAAAAAAATCGATGCCATCACCCAGGCTGAATTTATTGACCGGGGAACACCGGTTGTGATTGACAGGGTTGAACATAATCGTGTAATAGTTAAACTCAAAACGTCTTAAAATATAAAGGCCCTGAATGAAACCCTATATCTTTCCCATTCTTCTTCAGATAATTGGAATTTTGGTCGTCATTGCTGAAATTTTTATTCCATCATTGGGGCTGCTGTCGGCAATTGCACTCAGCGTGTTTTTTTATTCCTTATACCTTGTATTTACAACCATATCCACGACAACTGGATTGATTTTTATTGGCCTGGACATTGTCCTTGTGCCCCTGTTAATTATTGTCGGATTGAAAATACTGGCCAAGTCCCCTTTGGCACTGAGGCGGAAATTATCAAAACAGGACGGGGTGGTTTCACAAAAACAGGGGCTGGAAGCATATATTAATATGAAAGGAAAATCAGTCACCAATCTTCGCCCGGCAGGAATAGCCAAGATAAACTCACAACGTTTGGATGTGGTGACTGATGGGGAATATATTGATGCGGATACAAAAATTGTTGTCACAGGTGTCACAGGTAATCAGATTATAGTAGGAAAACAACTTTAAATATAGGAGATAGGTACAATGGATATTATGTTCGTTTTGTTAATTATTGCAGGAATTATCGGCCTGGCACTGTTTTATTTTATTTTTTCATATATAGCTTTGTGGCTACAGGCATTGGTGTCCGGTGCAAAGGTCGGGCTGCTAAATATTATCTTTATGAGGCTTAGAAAGGTTCCGCCAAAGCTGGTTGTTGAATCCAAAATCATGGCCGTCAAAGCTGGTATTGAAATACCCACTGACAGTCTTGAGTCCCACTTTCTTGCCGGTGGTAATGTCGGTCGTGTTGTCCAGGCACTCATTGCAGCTGACAAAGCCAATATTGAACTTACTTTTAATCGGGCTGTTGCCATAGATCTTGCCGGCCGGGATGTGCTTGAGGCCGTCAGGATGTCCGTCAATCCAAAGATTATTGAGACCCCCCTTGTGACAGCCATGGCAAAAGATGGCATTCAGCTGAGAGCCATCTCAAGAGTCACTGTTCGGGCCAATATCGACCGCCTTGTAGGTGGGGCTGGAGAAGAAACCATTCTTGCAAGGGTGGGAGAAGGTATTGTGACCACCATCGGGTCGGCTGTAACCCATAAGGAGGTGCTTGAAAATCCTGATTCGATATCAAAAACAGTTTTGAAAAAAGGCCTGGATGCAGGAACTGCCTATGAAATCTTATCCATTGATATTGCAGATGTGGATGTGGGTAAAAATATAGGGGCCGAACTTGAAACTGACCGGGCCGAGGCAGACAAGAAAATTGCCCAGGCAAAAGCCGAGGAAAAGCGTGCCATGGCCTTTGCCCAGGAACAGGAGATGAGAGCCCGGGTTCAGGAAATGCGTGCCAAGGTAGTAGAAGCAGAGGCCCAGGTGCCCCTGGCAATGGCAGAAGCCTTTAGAAGCGGTAATATGGGTATTATGGATTATTACAGGATGCAGAATATTTCCGCAGATACCAAAATGAGAGACCAGATTGCAACACCTGAGTCAGACTCAGACCAGGACCCTAAAAAATAACTCAAACAAACCGGTCCCTTCACCTTTTCAAAGGGCGGGGACCGGTGACCAATAAAGGACTGATCCATGGATTTTGATAAAATCATTGTCTTTCTTTTTGTCATGGCCTTTTTTGTATTGCCGTCACTTATAAAGCAGATTCTGGCCAGAAAGAAAAAGACGGCTGCACCAAAAACAATTAAAAAAAATCCATCCATAATTGATCGGATCGGTGAGCAGATCCGCCAGTTTGTCAAGGACCTTGAAGAACAGGCCCGGCAACAAAAGGAAGGGATTAAGGAACAGGATACGGGTTGGGAAACTCTTGCAGAAGATGAAGAATCCCCCCCTGTCTTTGAAAGTGTCGGTGAGGATGCTGATTTCAGGGAGCCTGAACCTAAAGAAGTAGACCGCCCGCTAAAAAAGAGGATTCACTCTCGAAGATCCGTACAAGAACCTTACATTAAAGAGCCTTTGTATCCTTTGCGGGAAAAGTATTGTTTTAAATTCAATCCATTACAAAATGCCGTTATCTGGTCTGAAATCCTGTCCAAACCCTTGGCATTGAAGGATAAATAGAAAAGTTTTTCGGGATGTTATCTTGCCATATAGTTTTTAAATATTTTTTCATGGGAGATATATATTTCCCTGTCAGGATCTGTAAGATATTGGCGAATGGCATCGACCCGTTTTAATAGTTCACCTTCTGCCCGTTTCCTCATTTCCTTTTTTGTCCGGATAATATTTTCTTTAAGATTTGGTGTTCTTTTTGCTGATCCTTTCTTATTGATAAATGCTAGGTGTTATATAAAAAAGTTATGAGTTTATAAAACGTTAACTATTTGAAGTTATTACTGAATTTGCGATCAAATGAAAAAAGAATAGTATGAAGCTCAATATATAATGCAAGTATACATCAAGGTATATAACCAGTCAAAAATTATTTACTGCAATTCGTTTAAGAAAGAAGAGGAAAATTAAGTTGTGGCCGCACTTCGGATTGATGAGATCAATTTTTTGATATCATTCATTTTTGTTGCAGGATTGATAATAACAATTCTAAGATACCGTTTAGCATTTAACTCAGTGGAAGAAATATAAAAGCTGCCCTCTTCAATTAAATGATCTCGCAACATGATCTGGACATCATCGGGCGCCTTAAATCTGAAACAGAGAATATTGCTTTCAGGTCGCACAGGCACTTCAAAATCAGGTTGTGCAGTTATGTATTCAAAAGCCTGCCGGGTAAGATCATATGTGTTGTCAATATAGACTTCCATTCCTTTTTCACCAATGGCTGCAAGTGTCATATAAAATTTTAAACCAAGTCCCGCCTTTGTACATTCAATCACCTGCCCGATAAAATCAAACCCAGGTTGTTTTTTTTCATGAAAAAGATAGCTGGCCTTGTGTTCAAATGTATGGTCCAGGGCAGCAGCATTTTTTACCAGCAAAGCAGCACATATACCAGGGGTTCTTAACATCTTATGAGCATCAATGATCATGGAGTCTGCTTTTAGGATGCCATGAAGATATGTTTTGTATTTATTGGAAAAAAGCGCATTTCCGCCATGGGCACCGTCAACATGGAACCATATATCTTTTTCTCTGCAAAAATCAGCAATTTCATCAATGGGATCATAAAGGCCCGTGCCCGTGGAACAGGCATTGGCAACAAGAGTGACAATCCGCTTTCCATTGTTGACGGCTTTTTGAAAGGCGTTGTCTATTTTTGAAACCATCACACGGCCATGGATATCTGTCTCAAGGCGAATCACGTTATTTTCACCAATTCCGATAATCCCCGCAGCCTTTGCAATTGAGTAATGGGAGGATTCAGGGGCAAGGATAACAAGATCAGATGGATTGCCGTTTTCTCTAACGGTGCTGTCCAGATGATTTCTGGCGGTTAAAAGCGCGGTCATATTAGCAAGAGAGCCCCCATGGGTTAACACGCCGCCACCATGAAAAAAAGACAGTCTTTTTTCAATATCATTGGGCATGGGTTTCCACCCGATTTTTTCCAATAAATAGTTGATCATAAAAAATTCAATGGCCGCTGCCGCCGGACCCATTTCGTAGATGGCCATGGCATTGTTGGTAAATCCGTCAATCAATGATCCAAGAGCTCCAGTTGGATGGGATATCCCTACTTGGTGGGCCAAATACCCCGGATGATGCAGCCTTGTTGTATTGTCAAGATAGTCTTTTAAGAAAGAATCAAGCCTTCCACCGGACAAATCCCCGTTTTCCAGGTGGGTGGCAAGGCTTAGCTTTTCATGAAGTTCGCTGATGGTCAGTTGTCTGATGACCGGTTTTTCTATATTAATACTTTGATTATAATATTCATCGAGGTGACTTAAAACACTTTTTCCGTCTTCATAAAAACTCATATCTTACTCCATTTTGCAGATCATATCGTTTCTTTTAGCCATTGTTGATGAAGCCAGAACCTAGGCTTTTATTTATGAAGTAATACCGCTTAAAATACCGGATTGCGTCGGCCCCTCAAAAGAAAGTCGTTTAATGTTTTTTACCCCATGTGCTTTGAGCATGTCGGATATTTGGGGTTCACTGTATGACTGGCCTTCTGGTGTTCCCAAATACATATTGATGGAAAAAAGAGCCGGAAATAACGGGCCGTCCATATTGTCATTCAGGATAAAATCATGGATATAAATTTTGCTTTTAGGCTTTAAAGCCGAAACTGCCTTTCCAATGATTTCTTGAGCCTGTTCCGGTCCTTCCCCATGGAGGATGTGGGAGAGCCAGGCAGCATCAAAGGCACCGGGGTAAGTAAATCCATCTTCGATATAATTTCCTGATATGAAATCGACCCGGTCTGAAACATTAAATTTATTGATTGTTTTCTCAGCAAAGGGACGGGTGGTCTCAAGGTCATAGACAGACGCGCTTAATTCAGGGTTGGCAAGGCAGAAATGAATAGCATAGGTTCCGGGGCCTCCGCCAAAATCAAGAAGTCTTTTACAACTTGAAAGGTCAAGCTCTTTTGACAGCTTGGGCGCAACGGCCATGCCGATATTAAACATGCCCATTAAAAAGCTTTCCCGCCGTTTTTCATCGGAAAAGGAAGACCTGCGCCTGGTTTGCCTTCCTTCAATAATGGCCGTGTCCATTTTATGCCATGACTCCATCAGATGATGGTGGTGCATGATCATAAATCCGAGATATTGCGGGGAGTCTTTTGAAAGAAAGGTTAAGGCTGGGGGAGAATTGGAATATGTCCCCTCTTTTTTTACAAGGAGCTCTAATGCAGACAGCGCATTTAACAGCATGGAAAGGCCTCTTCTGTCTACCTTCAGCTTTTCATTGATGTCATCAACAGATAAGGCATCTGATCCGATAGCTGTGAAAATATCAAGTTTTACACCGGTGTGAAGTGTGCAGGTTTTCCAGTAATATCCTGACATTTCAAGAAGACTTCCCGGATTCCAGTTAAACTGTTTCATGTATTCCCCTTTCTTTAAAAAATATGGATTGTCAATTACGTTAATCCCGATGCTCGCTTTGTCATAAGAATGGAACAAAAGGATTATACCGGACAATCCGGTTTCAAACAAGACGGAATGTGGGAAGACTTCAGGATTTGAAAGTAAAGACTTGTATTAAAATCCTTGGAGTTTTTACAATTAAAGTCAAATATAAGATGCTGGGCTTCCCAACATTTTTTTGTTTTGTAAATTTGATTTAAAAGTGATAGGAGATTTTATAATCATGCTTGACTGGAAGTTAAGGATTTTTTTAATCATCCAATTTTTTAAGAGGTAAAGATGTTAGGTGATCTAATTGCCCAGAATATTCCTCTGGGAGTGGTTTTGACACAGGATGGCAATATTTGCCATATGAATGAATGGGCATACAAATTTACAGGATATTCAGCTACAGAAGTCGAAAAAAAATCTTTTTTTGAATTGATTCACCCTGAAGACCATGAAAAAATTATCACCAGACAAAATGATATAATGACAGGCCAGTACCATTCTAAGAAACTCAGGTATAGAATCATAGGTAAAAAAGGGGATATCTTTTGGATCCGAATCAGGTCTCGGATTGTTGAATATTGCGGAAAGCCGGCCCTGATTTCATTTCTGATTGATGAAACTCAAAACAAAGTACATGAGGAATCATTAAAAAAGAGTGAAGAAAGATATCGGGAGCTAGTGGAAAATCTTGCTGAAGGCATCGTTGTAGTAAGAGATAGTAAAATTTGTTTTATCAACAAAACTTTAAGAAACAAACTGGGATTAACGCTGGAAAGCATTGTTGAAACTTCTTTTTTAGACTTTATACATCTTGATGATATGGCAAATGTACTCGACAGATACCAACGGCGGATAAAAGGGGAAAAAATATCTGATGCCTATGAAGTAAGGTTGGTAAAACCAGATGGGGAAGAGATAATTTGTGAGATAAGATCTTCTTTGATTTCATGGGAAGGTAAGCCTGCTACCCAGACGGCAATCCTTGATATCGCTGACAGAAAAAAGGCTGAAAAAGAAAAAAAACAATTGGAGAAACGACTTGTTCACATGGAAAAAATGGAGGCTTTAGGTCTTCTGGCTGGTGGTGTCGCCCATGATTTGAATAATGTTCTTTCAGGGATTGTATCTTATCCCGAGATTTTGTTGATGAGCCTTCCCAAAGATCATCGTCTTAGAAGGCCTTTGGATTTGATTCACACCTCCGGGTTAAAGGCATCTGCCATAGTTAGCGATCTTTTGACTCTTGCACGGCGAGGGGTGATGGCTACCGAAGTAATAAACCTGAATAACATTATTGTGGATTACCTAAAGTCTCCCGAACATCATAAACTGTTATTATATTATACTAATATTAGGATAGAAACCAACCTTGCTCAAAATTTGATTAACATAAATGGGTCCGAGATCCACTTGCGAACAACAATCATGAACCTGGTCTCCAATGCTGCAGAAGCCCAACCGTCCGGAGGGGAAATTATAATCTCTACCTGGAATCAGCATATTGATAAACCCATACAAGGATATGAATCGATAAAAGAAGGAGAGTTTGTTGTTGTTACCATTGAAGACAAGGGGATAGGGATCGATGGTAAAGATCTGCAAAGGATATTTGAACCATTTTATACAAAAAAAATAATGGGACGTAGTGGAACTGGGCTTGGCATGGCAGTCGTGTGGGGAACTGTTCAGGATCATTACGGTTATATTAATATTGAAAGCATCCAAAACAAAGGCACAAAATTTTATCTGTATTTTCCAATTGTAAGACAGCAAATTGTAAAGAAAAATGAACCAGTCCCTATCGAAGAATACATGGGCAATCAAGAAACCATACTGATTGTAGACGATATAAAAGAACAAAGACAGATTGTAAAAACCATTTTGACCCGGCTGAACTACACAGTTGAAACTGCTTCAAGCGGAGAAGAGGCTGTTGAATATTTGAAAAATTATTCTTATGACCTCTTGTTATTGGATATGATAATGGACCCCGGTATTGACGGGCTTGAAACTTATAGGAGAATTATAAAGCTAAAACCCGGTCAAAAGGTTGTCATTGTAAGTGGTTTCTTAGAGAGCGAGAGGATAAAAGAGGCCCAGAAACTAGGGGCAGGCCAATATATAAAAAAACCATATTCCGTTGAAAAAATCGGCCTTGTGATCAAAGAAGAACTTGGGAAATAATAATTTTTAAAAGTAAAGGTTAAAAGCTTACTGTGATAGCCCTGGAATAGTGGTCGTTCAAGCTTACAAGCTCAGCATATTTTCAAGTGCGGTAAAGGCATCCTTTTTTATTGTTTCATCAACCTTGACAATGTTTTTTTTCCCAATGTTTTCAAGGCAGGCTAAAAGATTTTTTAAATTGATTTTATACATGTTGGGACAGAGTGAATCCTTTAATGGAAGAATCTGTTTGTCTGGATATTCCATGGCAAGCCGTTTGATCAGGTTGATTTCGGTGCCAATGATGATCGTGGAACCTGTTGGGGCATCGGCCACATAGGTGACGATAAAACTTGTAGAACCCACTGCATCAGACGCCTTGACAACTTCCTGTGTGCATTCCGGATGTACAACAATTTTTGCGTCAGGGAAGCTTTTTCGAATGGTTTCCATGTCATCGATGGTAAACCGTGTATGAACCAGACAATATCCTTTCCACAAAAAGACTCTGGCCTTTTTAATATCTTGTTCAGTATTGCCACCCAATGGTTTTTCAGGGTCCCATACAATCATTTCATTTTCCGGGATCCCGAGATGGTTTCCTGTGTTCCTGCCAAGATGCTCATCCGGGAAGAAAAAGATTTTTTCTCTTTGTCTAAATGCCCATTTAAAAGCTTTGGGCGCGTTGGAAGAAGTGCAGACAGCCCCCTGGTTTTTCCCGCAATGGGCCTTGATAAAGGCGTCAGAGTTCATGTAAGCCAAGGGAGTTACAATATCGTTTCCCACAATGGCTGCAACGTCATTCCAGGCCTTTTCAACCAGGTATGCATCTGCCATATCCGCCATCCAGCAACCGGCATTCATATCAGGGATTTGTACGGTCTGGTGGTCTTTGGCAAGAATAGCCGCACTTTCTGCCATAAAATGGACCCCGCAAAAAATAATGTATTGAGCCCTCTCGTCCCCGGCCGCCTGCTGGGAAAGGCCAAAAGAGTCTCCCCGGTGGTCCCCGAGATCAACGACCTCTTTTCTTTGATAATGATGGGTCAAGATGATAAGCCTGTTTCCAAGTCCCTGTTTGATTTTGATGATTTTATCAATTATTTTTTTGTCTGCTTTAGTGTTTTCCATGTTTATTCCTTACCGATTAAAAAGATGCCATAGGTGGCAAACAGGTTGGGCAAAAAGTTTACCATTTTGCCTTGGCGATGGTTGTTCCTTGTATTAATGGCAGCCCTTTTCAGAATTTTAAATCCGACCTGACTGGAAAATTTTTCAAAATCATTCAGGCTTAAGACCCGGATATTAGGGGTGTCATGCCATGAATAGGGAAGCTCTTTTGTCACCGGTGCTCTGCCGGTAAATGCCAATTGCATCCTGACCTTGATATGTCCAAAGTTCGGGAAACTGACCACACCCATTTTTGCCACCCGCATCATGGAATGGATCAGGCTTGGCGGTTCATAGACCTGTTGAAGGGTCTGGGAACAGATGGCATAGTCAAAGGCATTGTCCGGGTAATCTTCAACTTCCTCATTAATGTCTCCCTGTAAAACCGAGAGCCCTTTTTCAATACATTTTACGACCTTTGCCTCTTCTATCTCTATGCCCCTTTCCTTGACATTTTTCTCTTTTTTAAGCCAAAAAAGCAGATCTCCTTCTCCACAACCAAGGCCTAGTATTTTGGATTCAGGTTCAATCCAGGAGGCAATGATTTTCAAGTCATATCTGAGCTGATCAGGTTTCATGGGATGCACTCCTTAAAAAGCCTTTGATCAGATTATCAAGCCTGTCACTGGGAAGCAAAAATGCATCATGCCCCCATTGAGCATCAATTTCACAAAAGCTGACATCCAGATTATTTTTTTTCATAGCTTTAACCATTTCTTTTGACTGATAGGTAGGGTAGAGCCAGTCAGAGGTATAAGAGACGACTAGAAATTTTGATTTACATTTTGAAAAAGCCTTAACAAGAGACCCTGAACCATATTGTCTTGCCAGATCAAAGTAATCTGCAGCCTTGGTGATATATAAAAAAGAATTGGCATCAAACCGTTCGATAAACTTGTTGCCCTGGTGTTGAAGATAGCTTTCCACCTGGAATTCGGCACCAAATTCAAAACTTAATGCAGATCTGTTTTGAAGCTTCCGGCCGAATTTCAGGCGCATGGACTCATCGGAAAGATAAGTAATATGTCCGATCATCCTGGCAATGGTAAGACCCATATCCGGTTTTTTGCCTGAATAATAATGTCCGTCATTCCAGTTGGGATCAGCCATGATGGCCTGCCGTGCAACTTCATTAAAGGCAATGGCAAGGGCTGAATGTTGTGTGGTTGTTGCGAGGGGAATGGCTGATTTGACCATATCCGGATACCGGACACACCATTCAAGAACCTGCATGCCCCCGATTGATCCGCCAATCATTGATAAAAGAGATTTAATTTCCAGATGATCGATCAGAGCTTTTTGAGTTTCAACCATGTCGCCAATGGTAATGAGGGGGAAATGAGTTCCATACGTTTTGCTGGTTTCAGGATTTATGGATGCCGGACCCGTTGATCCGGAGCAGGAGCCGATAATATTGGAGCAGATCACAAAATACTTGTCCGTATCTATTCCTTTTCCAGGGCCCACCATGATATCCCACCAGCCCGGTTTGGTATCTTTAGGATCATAATATCCCGCCATGTGGGAATCTCCTGAAAGTGCGTGGAGTACGAGAATGACATTGTTTTTATCCTTGTTCAAAGTCCCGCAGGTTTCATAGGCAATGGTGAGAGGACCGATGCTGGCACCGCCTTCAAGCTTCAGCCTGCCAGGTGGGGCAGCAAAGGTAAAGAATTGTTTTTCAACAATGCCCACACTAGCTCCGGTCTGATCCTGGTCGATATACTCACTCATCTGTTAAACAGCCTCCAGAGCCTGTGCCAGATCATTGCAAATATCCTGGGCATGCTCCACTCCAAGGGAAAACCGCAGTAGTTTAGGATCGGCAAGTTTATTTTTCAGGTCTTCGGGAAAGGAGATGTACTGGGATGAGTAGGGATGAATAATTAAGGTTTTGCAGTCCCCGAGATTGGCCAGGTTTAAAATCATATCAAGATGATCGATGAGCCTGAAACAGGATTCCTGGTCCTTTAGCCCGAAAGTAAGCATGGCACCAAAGCCCTTATTATTGAACTGAGTTTTGGCGATTTCATGACATTTATGGTCTTCAAACCCAGGAAAATTGACCCATTCAACCTTTGGCTGTTCTTTTAGAAAACGGGCAACCTTAATTGCATTATCCATGTGGCGTTCCATGCGAAGGCCTAATGTGTTCAATCCAATGGCGGTAAGAAAAGAATGAAACGGAGCGGGAGTGGTGCCAAAGTTGACATGATACTCTTTAAACAGTCTGTGCAGAAAAGCAAGATTCCCTTTTTGTTCAACAAAAGGAGCAAAATCAGAAAATTTTTCCCGAGCCCAGTCAAAGTTTCCGGCATCCACCACCACACCCCCCAGGGCAGCACCATGGCCGGACAGGTACTTGGTTGTTGAATGCAACACAATGTCAGCACCCAGTTCAATGGGCCTGCAAAGCCAGGGGGAAGCTAATGTATTATCAATCAGAAGTGGTATTCCGCTTTTATGGGCAATGTCAGCAATACTTTTGATATCGGCAATTTCCATTCCCGGGTTGGTGATGGTTTCCATATAGACAAATCGCGTCTTTTCGTTGATAGCCTGCTCAATCTCATCAAGGTTCAGCGGATCAACAAGCTTTACACGGATACCATATTTTTTAAAAATGTTTGTAAAAAGCGTATATGAAGACATAAAAAGCGATCTGCTGGCTACAAATTCATCTCCGGCGGAAAGCAGGGTCATACAGGCATTGTTAATGGCTGCCATTCCGGAGCCGGTCACAACAGCGCCTGCTCCTGATTCCAGGGAGGCCAGTTTTTGTTCAAGAAACCGGTTTGTGGGATTGCTCAACCGCATATAAATATGGTCCTGGGTCTGGCCGGCAAATGTTTTGCTTAAGCTGTCCGCACTCTCATGGTAATGGGCCGCAGTCTGAAAAATGGGTGGGAGGGTGGCTCCTTCCCAGGGGGTGTCTTTTAACCCTTCATGAATCGCTCTTGTTTCAAAATGATAATCTCCTTTTTTGTTCATGATCGTTTTCCTTAATTCGTCAGGTTGTTTAAAGAAGCAATAAGTATCACATTGTGGTAGGCTTTTGTCAAGATTTACTTGATTTTTTAATAAATCAAGTGACATCGTGTTAGGACAATAGTATACTTATCCTATATCTATGCTGGCCTGACAAACAGGCTGGAAAGGAGGATATGATGGAGATAAAAACAATACTGAACCCTGTCGACGGGTCAGATCATTCAATCCGTTCAACCGAGTATGCCATTAAACTTGCAAAACTTTTAGATGCCGAAATTATTCTGCTGCATTGCCATGCCAGGTTCCCGATTGTCTTGGCAGAACCCTATTTCCAGCAGGCAATTAATGAAATCAACAAAGCATCTGAAGAGCTTGTTGAGCCGTTTATAACAATGCTTGAGCAGGGAGAAGTGAAGTTTGATGTGCGTATTCTTGAAGGGACTCCTGGAAACATAATAACTGATGTGTCAAAAATTGAGAAAATTGACCTGATTGTTATGGGGTCAAGAGGTGTTACGAATTTTACCGGATTGTTTCTTGGCAGTGTTGCGCACCAGGTGCTTCATAAATCAGACTGTCCTGTTTTTATAGCAAAAGGCTGATGATCTTTCACTATAGTTCAGATGCTGCTAAGGCACCGAGGATCTTTGCAGGGATTGTTTACAAAACAGATCAGATCAAAAAGACTGCTCAATTGTTTTAACGGTCAATTGTAAAGATTTGTTCCGATTAATTGATTCTCCTTTTTTTTTAGCAGTTTGTTTAATTTTTGGGTTGCAGAGGCAATTTTCCAGCGCCGCGACTAATTTATCTGCGGTTAATTTTGCACGCCAGATAGATTTCGGTCCCATCTTGGACCTGTAAATTTTTTGTCCGTGAAAGTATTGATCCAGGATATGTGGGACAATCACTTGAGGAACGCCTGATATGGCTGCGGCGGCTGTTGTTCCGGCGCCTCCGTGATGGATGACTGCGGCTGTTTTTGGGAAAAGTTTTAAATGGGGATAGTTTTTAATAAAAAAGACATCCCGGGAAAATTTATGTTCTGACGATTCTTCCCAGAACTTAGCAATAATAATTCGTTTGCCAACGCGCCTTGCTGCTTTTACAAGCAAAGGGATATTTTTGGCCTGGTCTTCAGGGGGCATACTTCCAAATCCTGCATAGATTGGTTTGGAACCATTTTCAAGGAACCGGTCAAGATCCGGTTGGGGCTCACTGGGTAAATCCAGATGCAGATATCCGGTTTGAACAAAGGTCTTTTTAACATCCAATGGTACCCTGGCAACCTCTTTGTCGCAGGCAACAATGGTATGGTCTCCCAAAATATGGTCCCATGCATTATCAATGGGTGCCAACCCCATTTTTTTTCTGTGCCGGTTTATCAAAAAAGTGATATTGAACTTGTCCAGCAGGCTGGCAGTTTTCCAGGATATCTCATTGCACCATCGAGGGAACGTTTGAGTTTTTATGGTTAAAAACGGATGGTCGCCTGAAGGGAAAAGCTGTGGAGTAAAGGCAATATATCGATACTTTATGTTCATGGCCTGGGCAATTGAAGACAAAGCAAACATTAAAGATGATCCAATTACCAGATCCGCGTTTTTAATAATTGGGGGCAAAATTTTAAATTGAGAATATAGTTCCTGCCGTACAAAAAATATGGCAGCCATGTTCGTGCGAAGGCTGATGGCATCCTTCATATTGTTTAAGAAAGCGGTAACATTCCTGCCGAATTTCATGTATGAACATCCCAGTTGCCTTGCCCACAGAGCTTTTTCCGGGGGGCCCACAAGAAGAACATCATGTCCTGCGGATTGTAAAGCCAGGGAAAGAGCGATCATGGGCTGAACATCTCCTCTGGACCCACAGGTTGCAAGTACTATTCTCATTGAAATCACCTTTAGGATTTGGTATCCGGATTATTACCCAGGAAGAGCTTCAGTCCCTTGATGCTGCGGCGAGCAATACTCCAAAACTAATAAAAACAGATCCGGTGGCCTTTCTAAACAGATTTATCCTTGAGGGTTCTATTAGCCAGTCTTTTATTTTGTGTGCGACAATGGCATAGAACATTAAAAAGCAGAATGAAGAGGTCATCAGCACAGATACCAAAATGAAAAATTGCGGGGCCAGAGCTTTACTTACATCAAGAAACTGTGGGAATAAAGCGGTCAAAAATATAATGGCTTTTGGATTGCTGACAGCAACGCCCAGTGCCTGAAAAAAGATTTTCCCGGATGCAACAGACTTTGCGGTTAAGGGGGTGTCTGCCAGGGCATTATCAGAGTTTTTGGTGAAAAATTGTACCAGCCCTAAATAGATCAGGTAGGCAGCACCTGCGAATTTCACCATATCAAATATAATCGCAGAGGTTTTTAAAATTGCCCCAAGACCGGTGACTGCAATAATCCCAAGGCAAAAAAGGCCGGTAATATTTCCAAGAGCAGCAAAGCTTGCCTTTCTCCATCCATATAATGTTGATTTTGTCATGATGAAAAATACAGCGGGGCCGGGTGTGAAGGTTGCCACAAAGACCAGAGTCAGGTAAATCAGCCAGGATTGAAATGTCATTTTTATTGTCCTATTCTAGTTTTTTGGGCCAGTTAAATCAATGGTTAATTCATAAATGCCTTGTTCTACCTTGGCCTGAACCGGGAAATCGCCTTTTTCAAATACTTTGAGCATGGCCCGGTTCGATGCCAGAACATCAGCGGTCATGCCCTGTGCACCCCTGTCTTTTGCCAATCTTGCCAGCATCTGATACAGATAGGTGGCAATCCCGTATCCCTGATATGCTTCATCAACGACAAATGCAGTATCCACAAAGGGTTTGTTCTGATGTTTGACAAACCTGGCTTCGGCGATAATGGTCTGTTGTCCCGGTTCGCCTACAAGGGCAACAATGGAGAGCGCATCCCGATAGTCAACGTTCACGTATTCCTGTGTTTTTTCATGGGGCATGGTTTTTATGGGGCTGAAATACCGGTAGTAGATGGCCTTATCGGAAAATCTGTAAAATAACCGTCTCATCTGGTCTTCATCAGAGGGTTTGATCGCCCTGAAACGCACGTCAATGTTATCCCTGAACCTATGCCGGGTTTCAATATCAGCAGGATAAAAATGAGCGCTGTCTGCCAGAAATATTTGGTCTTTGTACAGGATATTGGTTTTTTTGGCCCCTTCAACAAGTGCAGGCCGGTCCTCGGGATGTGCAATTTCAATAAGGGCCTGGGCCCGTTCTCTTAAGGTTTTCCCCCGTAGATGGGCGATCCCCTGTTCTGTTGCCACAAGATCAATGGATTCGGGAAGACTTAATAAATCAGGAGAGTCCTCCACTGAGAGGCGGATATTGGGAGCTCCCTGACGGTTTCGGCTGGGAAGGGCAACAATGGTATAACCGCCCTGGGAGATTTCTGCCCCGTTAAAAAAGTCGGCCATCTGTCCGGGGCCTGCTGTGACATGCCCTTTGGTGCTATGAAGGACCACCCGGCCTGAAAGATCAACTCGTCTTACCGGGATAATAAAGACAAACCGATGATTTTTTCCGATTTCCAGGGGATGGAAGACTTTGTCAATGCTTTGAAATTCAACAATGGGATTTTTGTCAAGAAATTGCATTAACTCTTTACTGCCAAGGGCATAGGCAGTTAAAGACTTTCCCCTGAAAAGGCCTTTTTTCCGATTGGAAACGGCACCGCTTTTTACAAGTTCCATTAATGCATCAGTAAAAAAAGGGGTATGAATACCCAGATCTTTTTTATTGGCAAGATGTCTGGGCAGAGCCTCGAAAATGGGACCAAAGGTAAAGGCAAGGCAGCTACCATCCTCAATGACCGATGCAACATTGGCAGCCAGCTTGTCAAATACAGGCTCCACCGGAAACCTGGGGAAATAAAACGGCGGATCAGTGGATTCAATAACCATGTCAAAGGAATCAAAGGGAACAAAGGTGTCTCCAAAAGTAAAAGGGATTTCCTGATTGATTTCACCCACCACAAGATCAGCCTGGGCCATTGCCCTGCGGGCCACATCAACTCCTACACCCAGGCTGCAGTAACCAGCCTTGTTGGGAGGTGTTATCTGAATAAAGGCAACATCAATGGGAATCTGTCCTTCCTTCATAAGCAGGGGGATGGCTGAAAATCTTGAGGGGACCAGATCGACCTGGCCGGCTGAGATGGCTTCAGCCGATACCCATCCGGAAAAAAAGGTTTTAAGGCGGTACCGTTTGGATTGTAATGCTTTGTATGAGATGGCATCCCCGAAACTGACAAGCTGGATCAGGGTCAGGTCCTGCAGGCGGTATCCCTTTGCATGCATGAGGCAGTTCACAAGGGTTCGGGGTTCAGCAGCACCCGTGCCGATAAAGATGTTCATTCCCGGTTCAATTTTTTTTAAGACATCGCCCGGAGAGACGATCTTTTTCTTCCATGATGGTGTTTTTTTAAGCATCATATATCCTCTGCCTTCACAAATTCAGACCTTCAAGCGGACTCCATGACGTGATGTCTTCGTTCCCGGCCCTGATCCATCAACTTGAGCTTTGGATTGGGACTAAATTTTGGTTTGTTTTCTATGTCTGATATGATAATAGCATTATAAATGGAAAAAATAAGCAAAATTTTATAGGGGCGCAGAATTTTCCATATTTTTAACTTATTATCAAAATAAGTGGAAAATTATAGTATCTATTACAATCAATATCATGGAAAGTTTCCACTTATTAACACTGTTCGATTCAAGAAGAATCTAGCACGGGCAATAACACTACTAGGAGGAAAGACCATGGGTAAATGTAAAGGATGTGGCGATGAACTTGAAGATGGTTTCGAATTTTGCACTTCTACTTGTCACCACAAGTACGACGAAAAGAAGGGCGTCAAGTTTGAAAATAAATGGAGCCCCGCAGAATACAGAGCTAATGTAGCCGCAGGGCAAAGAGATCAAATATTCCGAGCAATTGATGGCTTGAAATGAGGATATTGCACTTTAGATAGCAGCGTTTGACAAATCAAACAGCGCTAGATTAACTTGACTATAGGGCAGCATTGTTCTTTCTGATATATCCCCTTGGCATAGGCCGATATGGGACATCGAATCGGGTAGCCGGGGGTTTTAATCCCCCAGCCCCCACAACACCCTGCATGCGGGTCCGCACAGGGCGTTTCACCAAGATTACCGGGCCGAGGCCGGGTAATGAATTTTCACCCACTGATCTTTGACAGATATTAACCCTTGTTCCGATAGCCATTTATTAGTCATACCGACTTGTGTTGCCATGGTTCTGGCAAGATGCCACGGTCCCCTGCGACTAATCGCTGTCATGATGGCTTGTCTTTTAGAAGTTCCCAGTTTGAGGAGGTTGCGTACTTTGGTCCGGGCATAGCGCCACTGTTTCCAGTAACACATCCGTATCCGGCGGCGGAGCCATTCATCTAAACCCGGGATGGGACGATAATACTCCGATATCCCATAATAGTTCATCCAGCCGCGTACGTATTCCGCTAACTTCTTGTAACGGTACCCCATGGAAACAAACCAACTCCTCCCGGTAAAGCGACGTAACCGTCGCTTAAATTCCAGGAAGGATTTATCGCTCCACCTGATTTTACCTTTTACAAAGACAAAACCAAGGAAACCGCACTCCTCCACCGGAGCCACCTTGCTTTTCTTCTCGTTGACTTGGAGCCGCAGCTCCCGTTCGAGGAACCTTCGGATACTCGCCATCACTCGTGTGCCGGCACTAAGACTTTTCACCATAATGATGAAATCGTCTGCATACCTAACAAAATGGTGGCCGCGTCTTTCCAGTTCCTTATCAAGATCATCGAGAAGAATATTAGCTAACAATGGAGAAAGTGGGCCACCCTGGGGAACGCCAGTAGGCGTTGCCTGAAGGCAGCCTTTGACCATAACACCAGCCCTGAGATATTTACCGATAAGCTTAAGAACCCGCTTATCCTTTATCTGACGGGAGACTCTACTCATCAAGACATCGTGATTAACTTTATCGAAAAATTTCGATAAATCAGTATCAACGGCTACAGTGTAGCCCTGCCCTATGAATTGTTTTACCTGCCGGACACCATCATGGGCTGATCTGCCAGGCCTGAAACCGCAACTTGATTCTGAAAATAAAGGATCAAATATTAATCCCATGACCTGGGCAATGGCTTGCTGGATCATTCTATCCAGCACTGTTGGAATACCAAGTGGACGTTTACTTCCGTCCGGTTTCGGTATCTCAACCCTTAGAACAGGAGAAGGGGCATATGTCCCTTCAAAAAGGTTTGAACGTATTTGGGGCCATAACTCGCGAAAGGTGTCTGGAAATTGTTCAACGGTTACACCGTCGATTCCAGGGGCACCCTTATTGGCCCGCACCTGTTTCCAGGCACGACGTATATTTTCTGCCGAAAGAATACGCTCCAGTAGATGACTCTTTGAAAATGGTACTTCCACAGCGCGCCTGTACACTACTCCTCCATTCGGATTCACTGTATATACAAAGCTCATGGATACCTCCTTTTCGTTTGATGTTCGGTCCTTCACCCTGTCCGGGGCATTACCCCCGGCATTTGGCTACTATGACGTCTGCTGACTTCTGCCCTATCACCCTTCAGGTTACCCTGACAGGCGCAATGAAACTTCTTTTGCATGTGCTGCCCATTGTTCGTGTTTCACCACCGTCGGCAACAGCCGGTGATGCCTGGACCTTGGCGACCCGGTATGGTCCAAGCCGGGATTTATTGCAAAAGATGCTCAATGCATGCAAGGCAGATCTCCCCGGATAAGAACGTGAACTTTCACTACACAACCGCAGCATTTACCCTGTCTCCTGAATCCTGGGCTTTGTCATGTTGTGCTGACTTACCCGGAGACCAGGCCTTATATGCTGTTTCTGTTCGTCGGCTCATAGTTTTGCACTCCAACTTCCTTCGGACGGTCCCTCGCGGTTCCGCCCTTGTTTTCGGCTAATACTTGTGTTAACAAAACACATGTTAACAGGACTCACGTATAGGGGACTTTCACCCCATAAGTTCACGCCCGTGCCGGGCGTACCCAAACAAATTACACTGGACGCGCAAAAGCGCGCCGGTGAATTGAGCGTTCAACTATATTTTCTGACAATCTTAATCAAACCCATTCTTCCAGATTCAACTCTTTAATATAAAAACCGAGCTATCAGCAGGCATTGGTCATTCAACTTTTTAGGATAGAAAGATTAATCACTCGATTTGTCCGACTCAAGTATTATTATCCTAACGGACATTGCCATAAGATCTTCAGAGTATCAATGATATCGGTTCAAATCTTAATTAAATTTTTGAAGATATGACTTAAAACAGCCGTCTGCCCTTTTCCAATGCTCGAAGTACCTTGTCTCGGTCTTAGGAGAGCAAAGTGTCGATATTGCAAATATTGGCATTTCCGACACTTTGCTTTTTCAGAATGTTTCCGAAATCTGTTTAATGACTAAGGGCAAATATTGAGTTTTGGCTATATCCGACCATTTACTCAAAATGCCAGGATTGGCATTTTGGATAAATGGCAATTTATCGAAAGGTATTGCAGGTTCCACAAGTTGAGCAAAAGCACGACTGTACTTGCTATCATGACCATATTTTTTTTAAAGTCTGTTGTGGTGGATACAAAAAAATAGGGGATAATCCATTGACACAAGATATATCATGTGCTTATTCTCAATAATCATAAAAACTTGATTCAGGCACTTGATTAAGATTAAAGGGGCAAAATGAAAAAAGCCATATTGATCCTTGGAATACTTTTCTTTGCACTGGACTCACAGGCCCGGATGACGGCCGAAACAATAGTAAAAAAAGCCTTTGATTACTGGCGGGGTTAAGCCTCTGTTTCAACCATAATCATGACCATCCACCGTCCTGACTGGGAGCGCAGCATGACAATCAAAGCCTGGACCCGGGGTGAATCCGATTCCCTGTTTGTTATCACCAGACCTGCAAAGGATAGAGGGAACGGCACCCTTAAAATCGACAAAGGAATGTGGATGTACAATCCCAAGGTAAACAGGGTCATCAAGCTTCCCCCTTCCATGATGTCCCAAGGCTGGCAGGGATCTGATTTTTCCAACAACGACCTTGCAAAAAGCGACAGCCTTATCAAAGATTATGTGCACACCCTGGAAGACACAAAAATCGTTCAGGGCAAAAAAGTCTATTCTATAAAATCAATGCCCAAACCCGAGGCCCCGGTTATCTGGGGCATGATCAAACTTACAATATGTGAGGACAATATCCTTTTAAGTGAAGTGTTTTTTGATGAAGACCTTGCGCCTGTTAAGATAATGACGGCATGGGATATCCAGATGGCAGGTGACAAGCTTTTCCCCTTAAAATGGAAAATGCAGAAATCTGATGCAATTGATGAGTATACTTTATTTGTATATGAGAAGATTAGCTTTGAAAAAAGCTTGAGCAAAAGTATTTTCACCCGGACCAATCTTAAAAATCCAGGGCTATAAGGGATTATTGCATGTCAATAGAATTAAAAATGGCGTGGCGCAATATATGGCGAAACCCTCGCCGGACACTTCTTACCATTGCAGCAATTGCCTTTGCAAGCATGATCCTTGTGTTTATGCTCTCTTTCCAGCTGGGTTGTTATGAAACCATGATTAATACTTCTGTTAAAATCAGTACGGGTCATCTGCAGATCCAGGCAAAAGGATATCTTAACGACAAAAAAATGCGTCTTGTCATTAAAGACCCTGACAAGATAGCAAAATTTCTTGACACGGTAAAAGGCATTGATACTTACACCTTCAGGACCAATGGGTTCTCACTTGCATCGTCTGATAAAAGAACTTACGGGGTTATTGTAACCGGAATAGACCCCATGAGGGAAGCCCATGTTTCAAGCATAAAATCCCTTGTTCGTAAAGGCAGTTATCTAAAAGAGGATGACGAGTATGCAGCCCTTATAGGAGAAAACCTTTCAAATAATTTGAAAGTGGATATCAATGATGAGCTTACCATACTGGGACAGGGGCGGGACGGTTCAATTGCAGCTGCAGTTCTTACCATAAAAGGCATTTTTAACTCCGGCATTGATGAATTTGACCGGAATGTTATCATGATGGGGCTTAAAGGATTCCAGGAAATCTTTTCCATGGGAAAAAGTGTTCATGAAGCCGTTATAACAGCAGATTCCCTTGGGGATGTCTCCATGGTTAAACAGGAAATCCAGAATCATTTTTTAAAAGTCAAAGGGGATGAATCTCTTGCAGTACCGGATTGGATGGAAATTATGCCGGGGCTGCTGCAGGGGATACAAATGGATCTTGTCAGCGGCATCATCATGTATATCATCCTTATCATTGTTGTAGCCTTCAGTATTTTTAATACATTTTTAATGGCTATTCTGGAGAGAACCCGGGAATTCGGCGTCATGATGGCCATTGGAACAAGTCCTTCAAGGATTACAAAGCTTGTCATGTTTGAATCTATTTGCATGACCATTGTGGGGATTGTTCTGGGAATCATCATCGGAAGCCTTGTAACGCTTTATTTTCAAAAACATGGGATCTTTATTGCCGGCACCGAAGAAATACTTAAACAATACGGGATTCCCGAAAGACTATACCCGAGGCTGTCCCTGATTTCTGCCGCAGCAGGGCCTTTGGTGGTGTTTGTTATTACTTTTGTGTCTTCTGTTTTTCCTGCTTTGAAGATCAGGAAACTCAAACCTGTTGAGGCCATGAACACTGTATAAAGATAAGAAATTATGTATATAATATTAGCGTGGAGAAATATCTGGAGAAACCCGAGAAGAACCATTGTGATTCTGCTGGCAGTGATCATAGGTGTCTGGAGTATGATTTTTCTGGGCGCACTCATGCGGGGAATGGAAACCGAAATGGTAAGGAACTCCATATCCACCCTTACCGGAAGTATCCAGATCCATCACAGGGATTATCGTAATGACCCTGTTGTTGAAAATTCCATGGATGGTATTGATAAACTTGACCAGGCCCTTTCTACAATCCTTGGACAGGATGCCCTCTGGGCAAAAAGGATAAGGGTAAATGCAATTGCTTCCAATGCCAGGCACACAGGCGGCGTTACCCTTGTGGGGATAGAGCCTGAAAAGGAAGCAAAAATTTCGTTCATTGGCAAAGCCATGGTATCTGGGCGGTTTCTTTTAGCGGAAGACAAAAATAAGATTATTGTGGGAAAGGCATTTCTTAAGAAATTTAATACAAAAATCGGGAATAAGCTGATTCTCATGTCCCAGGACACCCAAAACGAGATTGCTTCAAAAGCTTTCAGGATTGTAGGGATTTTCAGTGCGGAATCTCAAGCTGTTGAAAAGCAATTTGTTTTTGTCCCAATATCACAGGCTTCCAAAATGCTTAAAATGGGAAATTCGATATCAGAAGTTTCCATTATGCTGCCCAGGCTTGATATTACCGGCAAAAAAGAAACCCGGGCTGCAAAGAAATTAATTGCCGCTATCAATGATGATACCTTTGTTATTGAAACATGGCAGCAGCTTTTACCCATGATAAAGGCATATCTTAAGATGTCAGGATTTTTCCTTTATATCTGGTACTTTGTGGTTTTTGTTGCAATGGGTTTTGGTATTGTCAATACGACCCTTATGGCCATCTTTGAAAGAATGAGGGAGTTTGGTTTGATGAAGGCCCTTGGAATGAGACCCTTCCAGATCATTAAAGGGGTTGTGACAGAGACTTTTTTCCTTTTGGTTTTAGGGATATTGGCGGGGAATATACTGGGATTTTTAAGTGTTGCAGCCATTGCAAGAAACGGGATTGATTTATCAGCCCTGGCAGCAGGTGCGGAAATGTGGGGAATCCCGAGAAAACTGTACCCGGAAATCTGGGCACAGGATGTTGCTGTGGCAGGACTTGTGGTGCTTGTTTTAGGTCTTTTAGTCAGCTTGTATCCGGCTTTTAAGGCTGCCAGGTTTACCCCGACCCAGGCCATGAGAAAGAATTAGTGAAAAATTAGATGTCCTTAAAATAAAAAACAGATAAGATCAATTTACATGGAGACATGATATGGCAATTGTTGAAACAAAAAATATCAAGAAAACATATCGCCAGGGAAAAGTAAAAGTTGAGGCCCTTTGCGGTGTTGATCTTAAAGTACAAAAAGCTGAATTTATTGCTCTTGCAGGCCCGTCAGGGTCAGGCAAAACCACAATGCTGAATATCATTGGCGGCCTTGATCTGCCGGATTCAGGAATTGTAATAGTTGACAACAATAAATTTGCAGACATGAACCAGGCAAGTCTTGCCTCTTTAAGACTGCATAAAATAGGGTTTGTTTTTCAAGCCTTTAATCTTATCCCGGTTTTGTCGGCTATTGAAAATGTTGAGTATGTCATGCTTTTGCAGGGCGTGCCTCAAACTGAACGCCACCACAGGGCAAAGGCAATACTCGATGATGTGGGTCTTGAGGGTAAATATGACAGACGTCCTGCCGAACTTTCAGGAGGTCAGCAGCAAAGGGTTGCCGTTGCAAGAGCCATTGTTTCAGGGCCTGCCATTGTTCTTGCAGATGAACCCACTGCAAATCTTGATTCAAAAACAGGAGAAGGCCTTCTTTTAATGATGAAACAAATGAACAAAGAAAAAAAGGTCACCTTTATTTTTTCAACCCATGACAACATGGTCATGGATTATGCCGGACGACTTGTCACTATCAGAGACGGGCTCATTGTAAATGATGAAACCAAATAATGGTAACATATGTTGGGTCATATCCTTTTTTTTATCCTTATTGTTTACCCAGAACCTCTGGGCCGGGCAGGACCCGGTCTTGTATGAAAATAAGGCCTGGTATGAAAATATTGATAACCGGTTCGGCGGGCATTTAAAGCTTGAAGGGGGCGTAACAGGATATGATGGCGGGTCTTATTTTGAACCCGTAGGAACGGATACAGGCCTGGATGGCCTTGCCAATGTCAGGTTGACTGACAAGCTTATTTTATCTGAAAAAATTTATTTTGAAGCTCATTATGAGGCCTTCCTCAAATCAGGGGATACATATGGAAAACAGCAAGATCTTCAAAAATATTTCCCGCTGCTTGCCGCCGGATTGACATCCGGCCCTTCGGATATTGATAAGAGACGTCTTTTAGACTTAACAAAAACGGTTAAAGAGACAGAGGATTACGTTTTATGGAACCGGCTTGACCGTCTGTTCTTTTCAATAAAACCATCCTGGGGTGACATCATAGTTGGAAGGCAGGCTGTTACATGGGGGAATGGTCTTATTTTCAATCCCATGGATCTTTTCAATCCTTTTGCACCTTCTGATACAGTCCGGGATTACAAGATGGGTGATGATCTTGTGTCTGTCCGGTTTAATACAGAACTCTCGGGAGAATGCAATCTGCTTTATGTCCCGAGAAGGGATGCAACAACAGGAGAAGTTGATTTTAAAAGTTCTTCTGTTGCAGGAAAATTTCATTTTTTTGCAGGCGATATTGAAATGGATGTAATGGGAGCCCTGCATTATAATGAAGCTGTTTTAGGCTTGGGGGGTTCGGGTTATTTTAAAGATGCAGCATGGCGAGCCGATCTTGTCTGGTCAACTCTGGAAGATGGCAGGGACAAGAAAGGATATTTTGAGTTTGTAGTAAATATTGATTATTCCTGGGTATGGCGGAAAAAAAATTATTACGGCCTTATTGAATATTATCATAATGGACTTGGAAAAAATAATTATACAAATGCCATGGTCGATCCTGAAGTTATGGAAAGGATTGACAGAGGGGAATTGTTTGTCCTTGGAAAGAATTATTTATCCGGTCAGATCCAGATGGAACTCCATCCTTTGTTTAATATTTATTTAAGTATCATCAACAATGTCAGGGATCCTTCCGGCATTATCCAGCCCCGGGCGATCTTTAGTGTGACACAGAATTCAACTCTGCATTTTGGTGCAACTCTTTTTTATGGGAAAAAAGGAAGCGAATATGGCGGTTTCTTGATTCCAGGCACAAATTATTATACCAATGCTGCTCCAAATGCCTATGTACGACTTACATATTATTTTTAGGGGTCAGGAGAAATTTGAATAGTGAATAAAAGGCAGGATAGTGTCTATTGTTTTATCCGGATCTTCCATCATTAAAAAATGACCCAGTTTTTCCAGTTCAATAAAGGTGCAGTTCTTTATTTTTTTTGTCAGCCGGATGCTGGCCTGCCGATAGAACAGGTCTGATCTTTCTCCCCGGACAACAAGGACAGGAACATTGATATGGTTTGCATGCTGCCAGGTATTGAAAGGGACAAATTCATAGATCTGGGCTTCAAATTCAGGATTGCAGCACAGTTCATAAGTGGCGGCAGTATCTTTTTCAATAGCGGTATCCACATAGGCTTGAACATATTCCGGTTTCCAGGACTTGAACATACCCTTGCCCAAATAATGGGCCAATGCCTCTTCTCTGGATTGAAACTCAATTTTTTTCATCCGGGCCATCCTGGACAGCGGTAGATATCCTGCAAGTCCTATTTTTCTAATCAGAGCGGCAAACCAGACAATTTTAAGAGGAAAAATAATCGGATCCAGCAGGATCACCTTTGAAAAAAGGTGAGGGTATAAAGCCGCAGCCGCATAGGTAAAATATCCGCCGATGGAATGACCGATGCCGATAACCGGAGGCTTTGTTATGGATGATACAACCTGTTCAAGATCTTTGACAAAGATATCCCAGCTTTTGATTTGTGCCGTATTTTCCTTTGTTGAAAATCCGTGCCCCCTGATATCTGTTGCATAGATTTTCAGGTCATGGGAACAAAGTTTTTCCAGAAAAGGCAGGTAGGTTCCGGCACTCAAGGAGTTGCCGTGGCAAAAATGAATTTGATTTTCTGATTCCCCCAGGACATGGTAATGAAAAAATCCCTGGGGAGTATTTATAAAATTTTCTTTTGTCATTATCGCTCTCTTTATCCGGCACTTTATCAAGCAGGAATCTTAGCCTATAGGACAGGAACTTGCTTTTTGTCAAGAAAAGTATAAAAAAAAGCCCAAAGCCTGGAATATGCACCAAGTCCTGTTGACACTTCTTTTTATTGACAACAACCACGTTCATATTTTAGAAAGAAGATCCAGTGTCGTAACCAAGGAGATGGAATGGTTTCCTGTCAAAGATTTAAGTATATAACAATATCTGTATTATTCTTGTTATTGAGTTTCGGACAAGCCCTGTTTGCCGGGGATTTATCTTTACAAAAACCCAAAGTTTACACCAGTGAAGAAGAAATAACAGGGTGGGTAATGAGTGAAAAACTTGATGGTATCCGTGGTTACTGGAATGGAAAAAAATTGCTGACCCGAAAGGGATTGCCTCTAAATCCGCCGTCGTGGTTTATTAAAAATTTTCCTCCTTTTGAACTTGATGGTGAACTCTGGAGCAAAAGGGGGGATTTTGAATTTATCCAGTCAACGGTCCTTGATAAAAATCCGGGAAATGGCTGGGAGAAAATCACCTATAATATTTTTGAGGTCCCAAATGAAAAAGGAGGTTTTCTTAAACGACTCAACAAGGCAAGCACATGGTTTGAAACCCACAAGAATACTCATATAAGAGTTATTCCCCAGATAAGGGTCAAAGATAAATCAGATCTTGATCTTTTTTTAGATGAAGTACAATCAAAAGGCGGGGAAGGCGTGATCGTAAAGGACCCTGAAACGCCTTACCATACAGGCCGAAGTGCCCATGTCCTGAAAGTAAAAAAGTTTCGGGATATGGAAGGTGTGGTCATTGGTTTAAACAAGGGAAAAGGGAAATATGAAACCATGATGGGGTCTCTTACCTTAAAGCTTGAAAATGAGATAATTTTTAAGCTGGGCACAGGCTTTACAGACCAACACAGGAAAAATCCTCCGCCCATAGGAACAATTGTTACGTTCAAGTACTATGGTTTTACCAAAAACGGGATACCCAGATTTGCATCTTTTTTACGAGTGAGGCAGGATTGAATATCATACAGATCCTCTCGGATCCGGCCCATCAACTTGAGCTTTGGACTGGGAGGAAATTTTGGTTTCCTTTATATATCTAATATGATAATTGCACGATAAAGGGAAAAACAAGTAAAATTTTATAGGTAGGCAGAATTTTCCATATTTTTAACTTTTTATCGAAATAAGTGGAAAATCATAGTATCTATTACCATCAATATCATGGAAAGTTTCCACTTGTTGACACTGATAGTCTTGGAGGATAATAATGGGTGAACATTACAAATATAAATTTAGCATTACTGTGCTATCAAGTGATTTGGCTGTTGTGCATTGTTTGAGATCCTTGAGTCAATTTAGTCAGAAAACTGGTAACAACAGAATTACATGGGGGAACACAAAAGAATCTGACTGGAAAAGAGATGGAAATAAAGTTACTTTTCGTTTTACAACTCCTGAATACCGAAAAGGTTTTATCAAAGAAGCAGAACGTTTATTGCCAAAAAACTTATGGGAAATATACACTAAAAGTGATAATGATCCTGCAAAACCTGCAAAGTGATTTCAATAAAACACATTGAAATTATAATGAAATCGACTATAACACAACGCTTGAGAGGATCGGGGGCTACTGAGCGGCTCTCGAAAATATTGATTTTAGCATAAATTTTAATCATGCTGAGGTTATCGGCATAAAGCCCCCACCCCCACGCCCCTCAGCTTTGCGTTATGTGTTTAAGAAACTGCTATGAGCAATGAAAAAAACAAAAAAGAGGCATCAAGAAAGAAATCACTTGGAGAACTTGGAGAGCTTTTTGCCATTAAAGCACTGGTCGATAATTACTATGAAAAAATTGTCAACTTAAACGACAAAAAGATGAATTTCCCTTTCGCTGATCTTTACGCAGAAAAAGAAGGAAAAAGGTTTATTTTCAGCGTTAAAGCCAGAAACAAATATCAGAAAAACCACAAATTAAATGCTTATTATAATCTTGGTGGTGAAGCATATAAAAAAGCGGAGATAGCAGAAAAGGAATACCGTGCAAAAGCTCATTGGATGGCTATTCAGTTTGATCATTCGACATATTCAATATATTTAGGTTCGTTGAACGAATTAAATGGTAAAAGAGCAATACCAATGCGTCACTGTGAAGCAGGAAATATCGGAACATGTCTCGTAAAAGATCAAAGACATTACTTTGATTTTGGTTTTTTCGGTAATAAAAAAGATTAGAAAGCCACACAACAAATGTTTAAAAAAAGAAAGAAAAGAAATTAATGGCAAATAATTGGAATATTCCTGACTGGCTGGAAAAAGAAGTAAGGGAAAGAGATAAAAGTTGTGTCTATTGTGGTGTTGAATTTACGCCAGCGAATATCTCTAAAAAGTCAGCTGCAAGTTGGGAGCATATAATTAACGATGCTAAAATTATCACCAGAGAAAATATTGCTCTTTGTTGCTGCGGCTGCAATGCAAGCAAAAGCCAAAAACAACTTTCGGTTTGGCTCCAGTCAAAATACTGCAAAGAACGTGGCATTTGCGCAGATACAGTTGCGCCAATAATTAAACAGGCAATCGAAAGTGGTCTGTAAATTTTCACATAACATTTGTTTCCAGCTGACGTTATGACCTCAAAAACGAAAAACATTGATGCTCTTCAAAAGAATTGGTGATTTCGGTAAAATATCTGATATTACAAAATTTCGAAATGAGGTGAGAAAATATTTGCCTTTAAACCGCAGCCAGATCGGTTTCTATCATTCTTCTATGTAGGGAAAAAGATTGTAGTTACAAATGGAGATTATTATGAAGAATAAAATGAAGTCAACCTTTGATCGAGTTATGAGTGATTCAGAACAAAAGAAAAAATTTGAAAAAGAATATGTACAATTTCTTTTTTCTGAATTGCTGCTTGAAGCTATGGATGAAGAGCATATGAGCGTAAGGGCACTTTCCAAAGAGTCCGGCATATCTACCTCTGTAATCCAAAATATGAGATCAATGAAGCCGACTAATATTACCATAAAAACGATGGCATCATTGTTAAAACCATTAGGTTATCAATTGGTAGCTACAAAAGGAAGACGGACTGTAAAATTAACTGCTTAAAACAAATTCTGCTAATCGGGTAGCCGGGGGTTTTAATCCCCCAGCCCCCACACCATCCCACAAGCGGGTCTGCACAGGGCGGTTCAGCCGATCTACATAAACATTGCCAGTTTCTTTTTATCAATGAACGGCAGATAATGGCGGTTCAATATGTTGTTGAAAATGGAATATTTTGGGAATAAAGACATTATCAAATTATATAAGACAGCATTTTTCTGCTCCCGGAAATGTCCGGCCGAGATTATCCTCAAAAGCCTTGATTGGGCTAAAAGCAAAAAAAATAAAGAAGAATGCGTGATATCATGCTTCCACAGCAGGATAGAAAAAGATGTCTTTGATATTTATAAAGAAAAATACAGCTTTACAATATTTTTTCTACCTGATAATATCAGTTACATGGTTAAGAGGGAAAAAAATAAGATAAAATTTAAAAAAGTTATTTCTGAGCAATTCCCCGTTAATCCCAAAAGAGGTGGCGGTCTCCTCAAAATTGAAGCCTGGGAGAATGATAAAGGAGAAATTGTCAAATACAGCATGGCATATATTAACCACTTCATATTTTCAGGAGATAATGGTCGGGTTCTTGGATATGACAATACTCATAATTTTCATCACAAACACTATTTCGGTGAAATATCAGAAGTCCTCGATTTCACAACCTATCAGGATTTAGTGGAACGTTTTGAAAATGAAGTAAAGGAGTTCATAAAATGAGTGTCGAACTAAAAGCAGGCGCACTTTCAGATTTTTTCTCTTCGGCTAAGGAAACGGCAAAAGAGATTGATGAGAAACGTAAAGTGACAAGAAAAAATATAATTTGGGTCGATCCTGTTGACTTAATGTCAATTCTCAAGCCGGAAAGAACAAGGCTTGTTCAATATTTACGCAAAAAAAGAAGGGTTGTTTTCTCTGAATTGATGTCCGATATGAATCGCACGCCTGTAAGCCTGAATAATGATCTAAAAATATTATTAAAATATCAATTGGTAAATATTTTTAAAGAGGCCAATCCTGGACATGGCGTACATAAAGTGATTGAGCCAACATTTGGCAGCGAGAAAATAGAATTTAAAGCAGAAATATAGGTTTTGTCAGTTCGTTGCATCGTCAAGCCAGTTTTCGATTTCATCAGTCAAAAATTCTTCTCCGACCTCATTTGCATTGATGCTTTTCCCATGGCTCTGTGTTTCAGGTTCTGGCCAGCACCAGGGCATCAACTTTTTTTGCCCCGTGTTTCAATAATACCCTGGCCGCTTCATTACAGGTTGCGCCGGTGGTAAACACATCATCTATCAAGAGGATGTGTTTATTTTCAATTGTCTTTTGATTGACAACTTTAAATGCATTCTTCAAATTGGATTTCCGCTGTTCAATATCAAAGCCTGTCTGGGGTTGTGTTTTTTTAATTCTGGCAAGTGCAATCGTATCAATTTCCCATAAAGGCGATTGTTCAAAAACCTGTTGATAGCGCTTCACAAAGTTTCGGATCAGAAGAAATGCCTGGTTAAATCCCCTTTCTCTCAATTTCTTTTTATGCAGCGGTACCGGCATGATCAGGTCAATCCTGGATATTGCATAGTGGCGTAAAAATGTCTGAAACAACAAATGCTCAAATACCTTTGTAACCGACAATTTTGAGTGGTATTTAAAAAGGGGGATCGCATCTTTTATTATGCCTTTATACTCTGCTGCCGCTCTGACCCGGTCAAGTGTTAAAGGTGTTTTCAGGCAGACTTCACACACATGATTTTCACTAAAATTATTATAAAACTGAACCCCGCACTTTATGCAAAAAGGTGTGTCAATGGGGTAAAATCCCGGCTCCATGCAATGGTCACAAAAACAGGCCTCCATTGTATGGGGTTTAACCGTATCAGGATCAATATAGACACCGCATTTTAAACACTTTAACGGATATAAAAGTTGTTCAAAAACCCGGATGTAGTTTTTAAGTTTCATGTCCGCTGTCGAAAAGCTTCATACATGGCAATACCGCCTGCCACAGAAGCATTCAGGGAATTAATATTTCCTTTGTTGGGTATAGATAATAAGAAATCACACTCTTTTTTTACAACTGGTCTGATCCCTTTGTGTTCTCCGCCAATAACCAGTGTGATATTTCCGGTCAGATCCGCATCAAACAATGATATTTCTCCGTCTGCATCCAGACCGGATATCCATACTCCGCTTTTTTTCAAGGATCTTAATATGGAAGCCGTATTGGTGATGGTGTAAATATCGGCATGCTCCATGGCACCGGCAGAACTTCTGGATATTGTTGAAGAAGGCCCGGCAGACCGGTCTTTTGGGATGAGAATATAATCGACCCCGGCGCAGAGTGCAGTTCTGATCAATGCCCCAAGGTTGTGGGGGTCTTCGATATTTTCTATAATCAGGATAAAACAAGGGCTCTCGCTTTCACTGATCATGGTCATGACTTCGGCTGCTTTCTGGACAGGATAAAAAGAAGTCCTGGCGACCAACCCCTGGTGCTTTGAATCATTGGTCATTCTGTCCAGAAGTTCAGGATCACTATATTCAATTTGAATTTTTCTTTCCCGGGCAAGGGCCTCTATTTTTTCTATCCTGCCGGGGGATCTTTTTTTTGAAATCAGTATCTTATAAAATTTCCTTTTCCGGGCTTTCAATGCTTCATACACGGAATGGAATCCAAAAAGAATATCATTTTTCTCTTTCATGGTTACGCCATCTCTTTTTTAAAAATAGAGCAAAGGGCTTCTATGGCCTCATCAAGGTCATCATTGACCACCACGTATTGATACAGGTCTTTTCGAGCGATTTCTGATTTTGCATTCTCAAGACGCCGGGCAATCACTTGCCTTGAATCAGTCCCACGACTCTCAAGCCGTTGAGATAAAATTTCAAAGGACGGCGGCATGATAAATATGGAAACCAGATCCATATCTGATGTCATGATTTGCCCCGCACCCTGGACATCAATATCCAGAAGAAGGCTCTGGCCTTTTTCAAGGCAGCTTCTTACAAATTCTTTGGATGTACCATAGTAATTATCATGAACCTTTGCCCATTCAAGCCAGTGATCCAGGATTATTTTTTGTTCAAACTCCACAGGGGTGATAAAAAAATAATCAACGCCCTCCTGTTCATTTTTCCTTGGGCTTCTGGTGGTATGGGATATAGAATAAGAAAGGTTTTTAAACCGGCTTAATACCTTTCTTACCAATGTTGTTTTGCCGGCACCTGAAGGGGCGGAGAGGACAAACAGCTTTCCAATACCAGACATGGTATTACTCTTCTTCCTTGTTCAGCAGAGATTCAAATCGGCTGGAGAGTGTCTCAGCCTGGATGGCGGAAAGAATAACATGATTGCTTTCCGTGATGATAACAGCCCTTGTCTTTCTGCCGTGGGTCACGTCAATCAGGCGTTTTTCCTCCCTGGCTTCATCCTTGACCCGTTTCATGGGAGATGAGTTGGGAGATAAAATTGCCACAACTTTTTGTGCCACCACCGTGTTTCCAAAGCCTAAATTTAAAAGGAGCTGTTCCATTAATTAATCCTTCTTAATTATAAATAATATTACTCAATATTTTGTACCTGTTCTCTGATCTTTTCAAGCTCTGATTTCAGGTCAACCACCATATGGGACAAAGACGCATTTCCGGCCTTTGATCCGATGGTGTTAAATTCCCTGTTAAATTCCTGGATTAAAAAATTAAGTTTTCTGCCCTGGGAATCATCTGAATCAAGAATATCTCTGAACTGCTTAATATGACTGTAAAGTCGAACAATTTCTTCTGACACATCACTCTTGTCGGCTAAAATGGCCGCCTCCTGGGAAATCCTGACCGGATCCAGCCCTTCTGTATCAGAAATCAAATAGGATATTCTTTCCATGAGCCTTTGCTTATAAATCAAGGGGATTTTAGCGGCATCTTTTTCAATCTGGTTTAAATTGCCTTCAATATAATCAATCCTTGCTGTCAAATCCGAAAAAAGATTTTTCCCTTCCTCTCTGCGCATGAGATCCAGATGGGTACTGGCAGTCTCGATAGCCGACTCTATTGCCTCCCACAGATTTTCCAAATCCTGCTCCTTTTTGGAAGGAATAATCACATTCCTGGCAGATAAAATATTTTCCATGGTGATGTCGACCGACAGGTTTAAATCCTCTTTTATCTTTTTTAATGCATGGTAATAGGCTGTTGCCTTTACCTCATCCACTTCAAACTGATCCAGATCCTTTGCATCATCCTGGATAGACAGTCTGATCTCAATTCTTCCCCGGCCATGGGCTTTAGCAATAATCTTTTTCATATCCTCTTCAAATACCTGGCAGGATTCCGGACAATAAAGCGCCATATCAAGATGCCGTGAATTATAAGAACGGATGGTGACATCGGCCGTGATGGTGCCGCAAGTTTTTGAGACTCGCGAAAAAGCGGTCATACTTTTAATCATTTTTTTCCTTTACTTGCCTTTAAATCCAAAAGATATTTATCTCTAACCTTTGATAAAAAGGAGAGCATACTTTGTGATGCGTAATCCGGATATGTCCACTCCAAAGTTTTAAAGCCCTCTTTTTTTGAATACATTAATGTCAGGTCTGCATAAATTCTGTGGCCAATATAAATTCTGTGGGAATATTCCTTTCCCGTAGCCAGAACAAACCGCGAGGAGACAAGATATCCCGGATCAATATTGACTGCCCGCTTCCCTGAAATTGCAAACCGGTTTTCAATTTCATTGGTCTTCTCTTTAATCCGGGCAAGCTCATCCTGGGCAATCAGGTTTTTAAATGCAAACACCTTTCGAAACAAAGGAGACCCCATTTCCCTGTAATAATAATTGGTGTAATCAAAATCAAGCCAGCGGCTGATAATATCCACAGGACCGCAAACTTCTTCCAGCAGGGAAAAAAACTTTTCAAGACATGCCTTGCTATTCATGAAACAGCTGACAACCAATTTTGCAGGATCTGGATTTTTCGGAATACTCATCGGTTAAAGCGGCTTTGCCTCATCAATCAGCATGATGGGGATATCATCTTTTATTTCATACAAAAGGGCGCACGCGTCACAGACAAGCCCGTCTTTTTTTATATTCAAATGAATCTCTCCCTTACATTTGGGGCAAACCAGTATTTCCAATAATTCTTCGGAAACTGCCATTTTTATCTCCTTTAATTATTCGACCCTCTAACAGCCTGCATGGTCTGAAGTTTAAAATAGTCTCCTTTTTCAGCCATTAACTCATCATGAGTTCCTTCTTCTTTTATGGATCCGTTTTTCAACAAAATGATCCGGGAGGCATAACCAATTGTGGACAGCCTGTGAGCGATTACAAAGGATGTTCTGCCTTTCATCAGATTTTCCAACGCCTTTTGGACCACCCTTTCAGCTTGTGAATCCAATGCAGAGGTTGCTTCATCCAGTATCAGAATCGGTGCATCCTTGATCAGGGCCCTTGCAATACAGAGCCGCTGTTTTTCTCCCCCTGAAAGCCTGGAACCCAGCTCACCAATGATGGTATCAAATCCTTTGGGAAACCCTTGTATAAAATCATAGGCATAGGCTGCCTTTGCCGCGTTTTCTATCTCAAGATCCGTGGCATCCATTTTGCCGTACCGGATATTTTCTTTCACAGATTCATTAAACAGGATCGGTTCCTGGGTCACAATGGAAATATGATCCCTCAAGGACATGATCGAAAGATCTTTAACATCTTTTCCACCGACCAACACCCGACCCTCGGTGACATCATACAGCCGGGGCACAAGGTTGACAAGACTGGTTTTCCCTCCCCCGCTCATCCCCACAAGGGCCAGAACTTCACCGGGTGCCACCTTCAGGTTGATATCCTTTAATGCCGGCGCCTCATTATCGTTATAGGAAAAACTGACATGATCGAATTCAACATCAAAAATGCTTCCTTTAAGAATTTCAGGCTTTTCCTTTTCTATAATAGCAGACTCTTCTTCCAGAACATCAAATATCCTTGTGGCTGCTGCCACCCCTTCCTGGATAGTGTTATTCAGCCCGGACAGTTTTTTCACCGGATCATAGAGCATCATCACGGCGGTGAGAAACGAGAAAAAGGTGCCTGGCGTTGATGTTCCGTTAATCACTCGAAGGCCACCAAACCAGATAATAAACGCAATACCAAGTCCGCCTAAAAACTCCATGACAGGAGAAGACAGAGCCCTGGCAACAACTTTTTTCATTTCAAGGCTGAAAAGTATTTTTGTCTTTTCTTTGAATCGTTCCTTTTCAAAAACCTGCAGGTTAAAAATCTTAATGATCTTGCTGCCGGTAAAAGTTTCATGCAGAAATGAATTCAAATCCGCCATGGTTTCCTGGGTTCCCGTAGAAAATTTTCTAACCCGCCTGCCAAACAGGACAATGGGATAAAACGCCAGGGGAAGGACAACAAACGCGCCCAAAGCCAGTTGCCAGTCCCGGTAAAAAATAACAAATAAAAAAGCGATCACTGAAAAAGAATCCCTGAACACATTAATCACTGCCGTTGAAACCATGCCTTTAACGATGTTCACATCATTTGTGATACGGGACATTAACGCCCCTGTTTTTTCTTTGTGGATAAAGGAAATGGGAAGATCGGTAATCTTTTCATACAAAGATTCCCTGAAAAACCGGATAATCTTTTCCCCGATATAATTCATCAAATATTCAGACCCATATGAGCCCGTGCCCTTTAAGAAAAAAATAAGGATGGCAATGCCGGGAATTAATAACAGCATATCCTTGTTCTGATTGATAAAGATGTCGTCCATGACCGGCTTGACCATCAGAGCCATGGCACCGTTTGCAGCCGCTACAACAACCATGCAGGAGGCAGCCAGCAAAAGTCTGGGCCAGTATTTAGAAACTTGGGAGATGATCTTTTTGCGCCGTAATTTGGATAGTTTCGGGTTTTTCTTTTCCATAAACCTTAATTTATTATACCAAGAGGTATTGTCAATATTTAAAAAAAATGAGAGCATATATTCCCATGACAAAGAATGCCTTTATACTCAATTTTTTCAAACTTTACAATATGCTCTGGAAGATGAGTCTTCCTTTTCTTAAAAAAAACAGGCGGCTGAAATCGGAATTTCAAAAAAGAATCACTTCATTCCACCACACAAAAGCCGATATATGGATTCAGGCGGCTTCTGCGGGCGAAGCTTACCTTGCTGTCACTATCCTTCAAACGCTTGAGCCAAAAATAAAAGCGAAAGTCTTAGTTACCTCCACAACATTTCAGGGGATTGATATTTTAAAAACCGGATTAACCGGAAACAATATCAGTAAATTTATTGATCTTAAGATAGAGTGGTTTCCTTTTGATATGCCTGTCACTATTAAGGAAGCTGTGAAAACCATCAATCCTTGCATCATGGTGCTGCTTGAAACAGAAATCTGGCCTGCCCTGTTCTACTATCTAAAGCAGAACCAAAGTAAAATTTTTATCATAAACGCAAGACTTTCTAAAAAAAGTTTTAGCCATTATCTGAAAACAAAATTTTTATGGAAACACCTGGCACCGGATTATATTCTTGCAACTTCCAGGCAGGATGCCAAAAGATACCGGCAGATTTTTGAACAGGCAACGGTTAACACCATGTCGAATATCAAGTTTGAATCCATTGGGATGGACACTCCTGATTCCGATACACTGGAACAAATAAAAAAAATTATCCCCCAAACCTTACCGCTGACCATTCTGGCTTCTGTCAGAAGACAGGAAGAAAAAGAAGTTTTTCTTATATTAAAGAAAATTTTAAAAATGTTCCCAGGCCAGGTGGTGGCCGTATTTCCCAGGCATATGCACAGGGTCAATACCTGGAAAAAACGCTTGACTTCCCAAAATTTAAACTTTCACTTAAGATCTGAGATAACCTCCTCCCCGGCCAGCCCGGGAATCATTTTATGGGATACCTTTGGAGAACTTAAAACCGCCTATGGTTTTGCTTCGGTTGTCTTTGTCGGTGGCAGTCTGAAACCAATGGGTGGGCAGAACTTCATTGAACCGGCCATTGAGGGTGCCGTCACTGTCACAGGTCCTTATTATGATGATTTTGTCTGGGTAAAAGATGACATCTTTAAAAAAGGAATCGTCATTAAAAAAAATAATTGGAAAACGGTAGCCGAAACAATCATTAAAGCCCTTGAAACCCCTGTCAACAGATCAGACCGCAAACGACTGGCCCGAGAATTTATCGAAATAAACCAGGGCGGCACAGAGCAGGCCTGCAATAAAATTTTAAAAGCCTTTGACGGATATATGTGATGGGTATATATTTAATATAATCAAACTGATAGTTCCACTCTTTTTACGTGTGACCTTCAGGTTAATTTGAATTCTTCTGTACCATTCAACTCTTTTGTTTCTACATCTCTTTTCAACCCTGAATTTTTTGTTTACCAGGCACCAGGGTATTCATACGGTGCTATTTTATAATTCAAAAAGGAGGGAGGCAATTATGGAAAATCATACCATGTACTATGACACGATTATCCGGTTAACAAATGCTATTTCTCAATGCAGGGACCCGGAAGACGTGGCCTTGCTTACAGCGGAAAGTGTTAAAACCGCATTCAACGCAAAAGGCTGCTCGGTATTCTTGGTTAACAGAGAAACCCGTGAGTTGGGCCTTGTTGCATCATTCGGTTTGAGCTCTGAATATCTGGAAAAGGGGCCGATTCATTTCATGCAGACCATCAGGGAAGCAAAAGACGCCATCCCCATTGCCATTTATGATGTAACGGATGATCCTAGAATCGAATATCCTGAAGAGGCCAAAAAAGAAGGTATCTCATCTTTGTTAGGTGTTCCCATTATCAGTCATAATAAAATCATCGGCGCGGTTCGTGTTTATACAGCAAGCCCCTGGGAGTTTTCCTTTAATGATATCACTCTTGCTCAGGCCGTTGCATTGATATGCGGCATGGCCATGGATATGTGCAGGATGTACAAAGGCTATAAAACAAGTATTGAAATCCTTAAAAACATGAGAGGGAAAGATACCTATGGTTCAAGCAAATGGACGCCCCATGAAGGGGTTCCCAAAAGCGTTGACCCGTCAATCTGCGATTATTAAGAACTGAACCCGCTGACTCCGTCCAGTTCATGTTTTAAGGAACGGTTCATCAGACGTTTAACCGTCTCTTTAACAGAAAGGCCTTCAAAAAGGACAGAATAGACTTCATTGCAAATGGGAAGATCAACACCCAGTTTTTTTGACAGATTGTATACGGATTTTGTTGTTTTAACCCCTTCAGCAACCATTCTCATCTCGGAAATGATCTCATCGAGTTTTTTGCCTTCCCCGATCTGCTTTCCCACTGTATAGTTACGGCTTAAATCACCCGTACAGGTCAATAAAAGGTCTCCTACACCCGCAAGCCCCGCCAGGGTCAGAGGATCAGCCCCCAATCTTGTTCCCAGCCGGTTCATCTCGGTAAGACCCCGGGTAATCAGTGCGGCCCTTGAATTAAGGCCCATTTTCATACCATCACAAATACCGGCGGCAATGGCCAATACGTTTTTCATGGCACCGCCGATCTGAGTGCCGACAGGGTCATCATTGACATACACCCTGAAAGTCGAACAGGAAAATATTTTCTGAACAAATTCTGCTACATCCCGGCTGGTTGATGCGGCTGCAACAACTGTCGGTACTTTGTTGGCGACTTCCTTGGCAAAGCTTGGACCTGAAATTACCGCAATATTTTCTTTGGGAAGAAAATCAATTTTTTCTGCGAGAATCTGGGTCATGGTCATATGTGTTTTATTCTCAATCCCCTTGGAAGCTGTCACAACGATAGCCTCAGGGCTGATGTAATTTTTCATCTGTTCTGCCACATCCCTCATGCAGTGGGACGGAACCACAACAAGCACTAAATCTTTTTCTTTTACCACAACTTCAAGATCATTGGTTGGAATAATATTATCCGGCAGTTTTATATTGGGAAGAAAAATCTTGTTTTCTCTGTCCGTTTCAATCTGTTCTTTTACTTCCTTCTCAAACACCCAGAGATCCAGAACGAATCCCTTCTCTGCAAGCAATTTAGCAAGGGCGGTTCCCCAGGCGCCTGCACCGACAACCCCTATCCGGGTTCTTACTATGTCAATCCTCCTGCTCATACGTCAAACTTCCCTTTCAGATCTGACAAGATCCTGACATTAAAGACAATCCAATTGAGCACAAATGCCTGTTTATACACTAGCTCAGAATCAGGATCAACTTTATTCTGCCATATCAACTCGCCACATTCTTTTAATAAATCATGTTCGGCCATCAGTTTTTTTCTCCTGAATCCGTATCATAAAATACGTCCAGTTTTTCCCGGGTGGTCAGATAATTGTCAATATCTTTTAAAATTTCAGGGTTGCACTGAGAAAAAAGAATAGACCCGTCTTTTTTCCCGAACCGCAATCTTTGAAGCAATATTTTTTCAAGGGTTTCATCTTTAAAGAAAAACAAAAAATCCTTTCCGGTTCTATCATGGCAGATCCAAAAATCTGATAGCACCAGATCTTTCTCCATCTCAAAAATTTTTCTTGATTTCAGTTCAAAGACCTTATCAGACTCACACACCCTGATTGTCCTGATGGTTTTTCGCTTATTGACCTTTTTTAACACCTCTTCTTTTAAAAGGCCAATTTTGAACTCTTTATATCCTTGCCGGGTATAGGAATAGATGCCGGACGGATGCACGGCCACCATTTCTATTAAAAAAGCAAAAAATATAAGACCGACACCCAAAGATACCTGCAACCTTCTCTGTTTTGCTTTCCTTCTTGTAGCTGTCGTATGTTCGATAGTCTAAAGCCCTTTCATGGAAGGAAGGATCACAGCCATCAGATTTTTTATGCGTTTCATTTCACTTTCCTTTTCAATTCACTTTTAGAAGCTATAGTTTGTACTTTTCTTTAGAATTCACAACTAGTGTTTTATATTTCCCTGATATCCAGTTTTCAAGATCCGAGCAGTACCATTTTGAGAACCTGCGGTCAGACGGTCCGCCTGCCATATTGGTATTTATTTCATCTGTAGAAAGATCAACAACCATCCTGAATCCCGGAGCAAAAGTGGTTTGTCTGCCTGCACTTTCGAAAATCTGTCCCTGATGTGGTGTAGAAAGTCCTCCAATAATGGTGATCGGCCCGCGGTCAAACCCGAGAAATTTGGGGAGTTTCCCATCAAAAAGAATATTTTTCATTATGACTTTCCTTGTATTTCCCCATTTTTCAGGTTGAGCTTTCAATGCCTTTTCAGCAGCCTTCTGATAAATCTCCTCTCTTGTGCGGGTGCCGAACCATACTGAGGTTTCAGAAAGAAGTATCCGGTCAAAATTTATATAAAAATCATTAAATATTCCGGTCTGCTTGTCAATATGGTCAACTGCATCTGTGCCAAACCCGTTTTTACCGAAAACTTCCAGGTAAAGGGCTTTATAAACCCTGTCAAAAAGAAATGCGCCTTCAGAATCAGCCGAGTATTCAAAATTCCAGTTCTTGAGTAGTCTTCCCTGGGATGTGTCCGGAAGAAGAGGAGCAAGAATCTTCATGAATAATGCCGCCTGTGTTGAATATACATCATAATGTATTTTGTACATATCCTCACGCGTGATGTCATTATTTTCTGAAAGGAGTTTGCCTATCCGGTCTGCGCGGTAAGGTCCCATACCGACATTAATGGGGTCAACCTTTCCGTATTCGTTAAGGTTCTGATTGGTTGTAACAAAAAAGCCACATTCGGGATTATAGCATCGCGGCAGGTCTTGAGGACTTTCAAACCCCTGCCAGTCATTTTTTTCTTCCCACCCGGGCAAGGGAACAAATCCTGTAACCCCTTCCCTTCTTTTCGGCATCAGGCCGGACATCTGGTAACCGATATTTCCGTTTTTGTCTGCAAGGATCCAATTCCAGGATGTCTCTATACGGCCGAAAAGATCCATTCCCTGTGTAACTGTTTTTGCATCAAACATTTTAATAAGGCTGTCAAGCGTAACAGCACCTGAAAAAGCAGAGGCCCAGGAAGTGGTAATATAATACCCTTCCTTGTTCGGATTTCCTTCAAGAATACCGTGCTTGTTTTCGTAAAAAACCACTTTAACAGGATTTTTTTTCTTTCTTTTTATTATTTCTTCCCTTTTGGTAAAATTGATCCAAATATCCGGCTCCCGAAAATACTTACCATCTTTACATTTTTCAACCCATGAATCCGTACTATCCATGAATGTATACGTGACACTCCATGCAAGGTCAGGATTTCGACCGGTAAGAAGGCCCGGCGCTCCGGGCATGGTTCCGCCCATTGCATATCTGTCTTTTATTTTTAGTACCATTTCATACCAGACATTCGGAAGCCTGTTTACTTCCAGATGAACATCATTTGACAGAATCGGCTTTCCGGAAGCTGTTTTTTCCCCTGAGACTGCCCAGTTATTGGATGCCATCATCAATGGCATAGCAATATTCCAGAGAGATACTGGAGAAACAAGTCGTTCGGCAAGTTTTATCTTCTTTATAAGATCAATATCAAATCCACCAAGGATTCCCGGAAAAAGCTCGTTCAATCTTTCTTCATCCATGCCTGCCTGGACAAACTCGATTAAGAGTCTTTCCATCTCACCCTGGGATTGTGAAAGGGTAAGGTAGCCTATCATCCGTGAAATAAGAATGGAATTTTCAATGCGCCAGGGTTCAGGTTTAAACCCCAAAAGTTTGCATTCCCAGGGAATTTTTTGAGCAAACGCCCTGTTCACCCCTGCGCAGTATGCATCATTTATCTCTTTTGCTTCAGGAGAGAATTTTTCGATTTGTGAAGAAATTGAACCGGTCCAGTTCATTCTCCTGAAAAATTTGTCAATTTCAAGCATTTCATCGCTGGAATCAAGGAATTCAGATGCTCTCCCCTGTCCCAAAATACGCATTAAAAGCATCTGCATTCCCCTGTCTTTTCCATGGGCATATCCCATCAGACCAAAGGCTTCTATCTTGTCTTTCCCCTCAACGTGGCAGACGCCGTGTTTATCTCTCCATATTTTATCGATAGTGCTCATATCTTCTCCTGATTTTAAAAAAAATTACGCCTTGTTCCTGACATCAATTAAGCGGTCTATCAAACTATTTTCAAACCCTTGTTTCTGAGCCCTTGAAAGGGGATAAGACACACCAAAAGATGCTTCAACAATGCCTTTTGTATTAAATATCGGTATGGCCATGGTTTTTAACCCGATGGTCAGTTCCTGGTCTGTTACTGCATACCCTCTCTCCCTGGTTTTTTGTAATTCAGTCAGGAATGAATCTTTTTCAGTGATGGTCATAGGGGTAAGCTGTTGGAAATCAAGCTGTCCTGCTATTTTTTTTTGTTCTTTAATATCCATAAATGCAACAATGGCCTTACCCATGGCAGTCGCATGCAGCGGCAATCTTGATCCGGTTCCCAGATCCAGATTTATGACATTAGAAGAGCGAATTCTTTTCAGTGCAACGATTTCATTTCCTTCCAGTATCGAACAATGGGTGGTCACATCCAGATCATTTCGAATGGCTTTCATATAGGGTAACAATCGCTGTTTAATTCCCATGGAATTGATGACCCAGGCCCCGAGTCGCAACACCTTGGGTGTAAGTTGAAAAGTCTTGGTGGTCTCATCTTTTATCATAAAACCCATCTTTGTAAAGGTATGAAGATATCGTCTGGCAGTGGGCAGGTTCATATCATTTGCTCTTGCCATTTCGGTCAGACTCCAGACCCTTTGGTTTTCTTTAAAACACATCAGCAACTTCAGCCCTTTTGCCAGTGAATTAACAAACTCCCGGTCTAAGTTTTTGCTCATTTCTTTCTTTTCTCCTTTTACTCTCTCGACATAATGCTATTCTGAAAATATCTTTGGGATAACAATATAAGATTACGCATAGCGTAACAAAAAGTAAAGCTTTTTTTAAAAAAGACTTGACCTCACAGGGATGGAATTGTTATTTTAAAAAACATTATGCATTATTTAATTACGCATAGCATAATAATATATGAAATTAAAAGGAGAGTTTCAAATGTCAGCCAGTGTTGTATTTATTGGAGGTATCAGCAGTGTATTTTTTGGTATGGGACTTCTTTATCTGTCCATTAAAATTACGGCCATGATCACTGCCCGTTTGACTGGGAAAAGAAAGGAAAATCTCTCATGATCAGCCACCTGACCTCATTGGTTAAAACAACCGGTTTTGTTTATCTGACGCCGGGTATAATAGTGATGTGGATCATCGGATTGACCCTGATTTATCTGGCCATAAAAAAAGAATATGAGCCCTTGCTTCTGCTTCCCATCGGGTTTGGTATTCTACTGGCAAATCTTCCTTTAAGCGGCCTGATGACACCTGGAGAGGGATTACTATGGAAATTTTATGAATACGGCATCCATTGGGAAATAATACCCCCCATCATCTTCTTAGGCATTGGCGCATTTACAGATTTTGGCCCCCTTCTTGCCAACCCCCGGTTAATTTTTCTGGGAGCCGGCGCCCAGGCAGGGGTATATCTGACCTTTTTTACCGCCCATGCCATGGGATTTGACATAATGGAAGCTGCCACCATCGGCATTATCGGTGGTGCTGACGGACCCACCACTATTTTTCTCGCTTCCAAACTGGCGCCCCAGCTTTTAGGGGCCTGTGCCGTGGCAGCCTATTCCTATATGGCCATGGTTCCCATTATTCAACCTCCCATCATGCGGCTTATGACTACAGAAGCAGAGCGCAAAATAAGAATGACCAAGGGTAGAAAAGTGAGCAAACAGGAGAAACTGCTCTTCCCCATTGTGTCCACCTTTCTCATTATACTCCTGGTGCCGGCTTCTGCACCATTAATTTCCATGTTAATGTTAGGCAACCTTTTCAGAGAATCAGGAGTGGTTGAAAGGTTAAAACATGCAGCCCAGAATGAATTAATGAATATTGTCACTATTTTCCTGGGCGTACCCATAGGCGCTACCATGAATGCAGAAGCTTTTCTTCAGCCAAAAGTTGTTTTTATCTTTGTCCTGGGACTGTGCGCGTTTATGATCAGTACGGCCACCGGAATTCTGCTGGCCAAACTAATGAACCTGTTTTCCAGTAAAAAAATAAACCCCCTCCTGGGAGCAGCAGGTGTTTCAGCTGTCCCCATGGCTGCCCGTGTGGTCCATAAAGTGGGGACTGAGGCGGATAAAAAGAATTATCTTCTCATGTATGCCATGGGCCCGAATGTAGCAGGAGTGATCGGCACAGTAATTGCCGCAGGCATATTCTTAACGCTGCTGACTTCCTGATCCGAATATTAAAGGCCCGGATATTACGCGTTATAAAATATCTGGATTGAATAGAGACAACTTGCATAGGCACCCCCTGTGCAAAAAATAGAAACATATAAATATTGATATTGGAGAAAAAAAATGGCCACAGAAGTCTTAGCACCTTTACCCGGTAAAATTATTAGAATAAATATTGAACCAAATGCAACCGTTGTGGAAGACCTTGAAATCATGGTTATCGAAGCCATGAAAATGGAAACACCAATTTATGCCCCCTGTGACGGCGTAATCGAAAAAATGCTGAAAAAAGAAGGGGATGAAGTGGAAGAGGATGATCTTCTTGCCCTCATTGGTTAACCCTTTACAGAACACGACCTGTTTCATCTGAGAAATAATCTTCTCTATACAGGTCCGCCAATTTTAAATTTTTAAATTTAAAAGGGCTTATCAGGTCATACCTGACGAGCCCTTTTATTTATTCATTTTACAATATCAACCGATGGGGGTCACATTTTTCCCTTAAAAGTTCTAATTCATTCGAAGTTGGCGCCGGCACTTCTTCTGCACGGGAAGTATCAATTTCAAACTCCATATTTTCAAGAATTTTGTCCGGTATGATTCCAGGATAATACCCTTTCAGAAACATCTGTTTGCTTAGCTCATCAAATCCCATAATTCCCATGTCAGTAATAACCCTGTGGGGACCTCCTTCCGGGAGTCCTGCTTTTTCCCGGCCGTCCGGACCGTCCAGATACCCCGGGCTTGTCAGGTAATCCAGCTGGATTTTAAATTTTCGCTTTTCCTGTTTCATAAAAATAATGCTTCTTGAAACAAAAGAGGCCACATCACATGCCCCTCCGCTTCCTGAAAACCGGACATCGGGTTCATGATAATCACCAATAACAGTGGAATTCAGATTTCCATATATATCAATCTGGGCGGCACCAAGAATCCCCACGATATGCTTGGCAGTAACTCTGTTCTGCATGGTGGCGAATGAATCAAGAAGCCCTCCATTGGAAGAAGAATAATACATCACCCGTGAGTCTCCCACAGCAAGAGGAAGATCTTCCAGTTTGGAATCAATGGCACCGGTTTCAAAAAAAATAACACTCTGGGGTGCATTGATATTTTTTGCTGCCATGGCGGCAAGCATTGAAATACCGGTACCACAGAATACAATATCATTATTCCTGATTTCCCTGGCTGCAACAATCGTCATCATTTCTTTCAACGTATAATCCATTTTTATGTCTCCACCCAAATTATCTTCTATCAAGATTTTTTGCATATCCAAGGTTTTTATCAGCTGATATCATTTCAAGACGTTCTCTGCCAATTGAATCAAGTAAATCTTTATGGGTTAAATATTTCAAAATGGTATCTTTAATATATAAATAGTATTGTTTATCATTTTTGGCTTTTTCAGCATATTCCTTTAAATAAACCGGATCGTAGTCATAATACCGATAACAGGCAGTCGGGTATGCTCCATAGGGAATATGAATAACTGCGCTCGCATGAATAAAAGGAATTTGATTTCTGTCAGGCTCATTTTTCAAATCATCATTCGCCACCAATTCTTCACAGGTGATGATCAAAATTTTCGCTGCTTTTGCCTGTTCCACATCGGCAAAGGTCAACCCATCTATCCTGCAATTACCTCGAAAATCAGCCTTCTGCACATGGATAATAGTAACATCCGGGTTAATGGCTGGAACCAGAACAACCTTTTTTGTATCACACCATGTCCCAAAGGGGTTGTCGAGTTCAATCAGTTTACTGTCAGGAACTCGGCTGTTTTCCTGCCTAAACTCAGCGGGAAACCCCCATATTTTCACGATATCCGTCCCAAGAGAAGAGCGGGTAGGAAGAAACGGAATTCCCATAGCCCCTGCAAGAAACCGCAGGGTCATCTGATAGTTGGAATAATCTTCTACCTTAATTTTTTTTTCCTGGACCGCTTTTCTGAACCGTATACAGGTTGATGCAAATTTGCCACTGCCGCCATAGGCAATTTCCAGGCAGGATACACTACCGGCCCCCACAAGCTCATCAACCCCCTGTCCGTTGGAATGGGCATAAAGATGAATATCTTTGATCCCCTGTCGGATAATTTCATAGACTGCCGCCATAGGATTTCTGTTAATGGTAAACCCGCCTATGGACAAATGACATCCATTTTTTATATGGGTCGATATTGCATCTTTTAAATCAATAACCTTATTTCCATTTATTTCCATTCACAAACCTTATATATTTAGAAATCAATTCCAAAAAAATAGAACCACCCTCCCCTAATAAAGGGTGTTGAAATCAATTTATAATTTACAGAATTTACATAATAATTTCAAATTGTTGTGTTGCAAAAGCCTCTGTTTTCGTGTATTATTTTTATTCGCAAAAACAAAAAATTATAAAACAAAAACAGAGGCAATA
>NZ_JAUWQB010000068.1 GCF_030611305.1 Desulfobacula sp.
CACACGCCCCTCAAGCGTGCGTGTCTACCTATTCCACCACTTCGGCATTAGGTTTTTACCGATGTCTTATTCGGTCGTCTGCTCAACCGGTGTAGTGTTTTCCTTCATCACTGATGTGTCTGACTTATGGCCTGACATGTAAGCCAAAGTAAAAGATGTTACCATAAAAATAATGGCAACGGCTGTTGTAATTTTAGTCAGTATGGTTGCAGGACCCGTAGCACCAAAAAGTGTCTGGCCTGCTCCGCCACCAAGAGAAATTCCCATCTCCGCGCCTTTTCCACTTTGAAGCAATACAATCAGAATTAATAAGATGCAAACTGTAACATGTAATGCGACTACTAAATTTGTCATATCGATTATTTATTATATTTTATAATGTTAATAAATTTATTTGCATCAAGGCTTGCTCCACCAACAAGAGCTCCGTCAACATCCTTAATACCCATTAAGTCTTTTGCATTCTCCGGATTGACTGAACCACCATACAATATTCGCGTCTGATTGGAAAAGTCCTTTGAAAACAACCTCTCAAGCGAAGAACGCAGATATTGATGAACTTGCCTTACCTGATCAACGCCAGCTGTTTTTCCTGTGCCGATCGCCCATACAGGTTCATACGCAAGCACTAAATGTGCAAGTTCATCAAGACCAAAGCCTTTTAACCCATCTGACACCTGTTTGTCAAGTATCAAAAATGTTTTTTCATCGGCTCTTTGGCTTTCGGTTTCTCCAATACATAAAACAGGTTTTAAGCCCGACTTTATTGCAGATTTAATTTTTTTACAGACCGAAGAATCGGTTTCGCCAAAGTGCTGTCTTCTTTCGGAATGACCAATGATAACATATTCCGCACCGGCAGCTTTAATCATATCTGCTGAGACTTCACCAGTGAACGCACCCTCTTCTTTAAAATAGAGATTTTGGGCTCCGATTTTTACATTGGTATTTTCAATTGATGCTGCAACCAGGGGCAGAGAAAGGAATGTCGGTGCTATCATGACCTCGACACCGTGGATATCTGAACAGAGTTGTGCCAGAGCCATAGCTGTTTCAACTGCTTCAGGTCCGGTTTTGTACATTTTCCAGTTGCCGGCAATTAAGGGGATTCTGCTCATTTTATGCCTCCTGATCTATTATAAAGATTTTCCGATCATGACTGCAAGATCAATCATTCTGTTGGAATAACCTGCTTCATTGTCATACCATGAATAGATTTTTACCATGTTACCGTTAATGACATCCGTACACCCCGCATCAACAATTGAGGAAAGCGGATTTGAGTTGAAATCAATGGACACCAGGGGAATATTGCAAAATCCTAATATATCCTTAAGATTTTCATTGGATGCTTTTTCCAAAGCTTTATTCACATCTTCTTTTACAAGATCGTCTTTCTCGGTCACCACCACAAAATCAACTAGGGAAACATTGGGGGTTGGTACCCGGATGGATAGCCCATTGAGTTTGCCTTCAAGCTCGGGGAGCACTAATGATACGGCTTTTGCCGCGCCGGTCGTCGTCGGAATCATTGAAAGGCCGGCAGCCCTGGCTCTTCTCAAATCTTTATGGGGAAAATCAAGGATGCGCTGATCACCAGTGTAGGAATGAATGGTCGTCATCATTCCTGCGACAATTCCAAAATTATCAAGCAAAACCTTTGCAACAGGAGCAAGGCAGTTGGTTGTACAGGAAGCGTTTGAAATGATGTTGTGAGATGCCGGATCATACATCTCATGGTTTACACCCATCACAATGGTAATGTCCGGACTGCCGGCAGGCGCAGAAATAAGAACTTTTTTTGCTCCCCCGTCAAAATGTTTGGATGCACCATCACGATTTCTGAAAAAGCCCGTACATTCGCAGACAATATCCACATTCGCAGCTTTCCATGGAATTTGTCCTGGATCTTTAAAGGCTGTGACTTTGATAGTTTTATTGTCAACAATAATTGAGTCTTCGTTTGCAGACACTGTGAGTTCGAGGATTCCGTGAACAGAGTCATATTTAAGAAGATGTGCTATGGTTTTTGTGTCAGTCAGGTCGTTTATTGCCGTTATTTCCACATTCGGATTGTTTAATGCTGCACGAAAGACCATTCTGCCGATTCTGCCAAATCCATTAATACCTAATTTGATAGTCATTGGTAGTTTCCTTTGGTTTACTGGAACAAAATTTTTTATACCCTTTTTGTTCCTTTTAAAATTCCGCTGGCAAGAGATATGCTTTTTTTCCCATGCTCGACAAGGGATAAGGTTAATGTATCCATATCCATTTTCGATCTTGCAGTAACCGCTTTTAAAAGAATAGGAAGATTTACACCGGAAATTACTTCGATCTGTCCTTCTTCTAAGAAAGAATAGCTTAAATTTGAAGGAGTTCCGCCAAACATATCTGTTAAGATAATAACACCATTATCTGTTTTGACTTTTGAGATTCCCTTCTTAATTTTTTTTCTTAAGCTGTTTGGATCTTCCTGGATATTAATCGAAACGGAAAACAGGTTGTCCTGGCTTTTGCCTAAAATAAATTCAACCGTTTCAATTAAAGTACTTCCTAAGTTTGCATGAGTGACTAATAGTATACCTATCATGTTTGTTTTACATCCCTGTCAATATCTCTGTGGATCAGACCGGGATTGAGCCCTTTTTTATTAAGATGTTCAAAAATACTTCTTGCAATGGCCACACTTCTATGTCTGCCCCCGGTACATCCGATGGCAAATGTCAAATACGCCTTATTTTCTCTTTTGTATAAAGGGATTAAATAATCAAGAAGGTTCAAATACTTTTCAAGAAAAGCCTGGGTTTCATTGTTTGATAATATAAATTGTTTAACAGCCTTAGATTCTCCATCCTGATTTTTAAGTTCCGGTATAAAATACGGATTGATTAAGAATCTCACATCCATAACAAGATCGGCCTCATTTGGAATTCCATGTTTAAATCCAAACGAGATAATATTTATTTTTGTTAAGCTGATGGATTTATCTCCATCATGAATCAGATCAAGAATCCCGGTTTTAAGCTGATGAACATTTAAGCCTGTTGTATTAATAATGTGCTGTGCTGTTTGTTTTATGGGCAACATCATTTTTTTTTCCAGTTTAATATTGTCCAAAAGGCTTTTTTCGCTTGAAACAGGATGTTGACGTCTGGTTTGGCTAAATCTTTTTAACAGGGTATCAATATTTGCTTCAAGAAATATAATTTGAGGAGATATGCCTGAATTCTCAAGTGAACAAATACCCGGTGCATAATTTGATATAAAGTTTTTACTCCTCATGTCCATCACAACCGCAAGTCCCTTAACTTCCGGGTTATCTTTTAGCGGCAGATCCAGAAATCTTGGCAAAAGTTCGATGGGCATATTATCGACACAGTAAAACAAAGCATCTTCAAATGCTTGAATGGCCGTTGTTTTTCCAGACCCGGAAAGACCGGTTATGATATAAACCTTTTGCATTCTACTTATGTTTGACCTTCAGGTTAAAAGTCTTCATCCTGCTCCATGATGATATCGTATATATCATCAACAGATTTTGCAGTTGCTAGTTTTTTTTTGAATTGATCCATTTTCAAAAGTTTGGAAATTTGGGCTAAAACCTTAAGGTGGCCACCGGTAGAGTTTTCCGGGGTCAGTAACAGGAAAAAAATGTGGACCGGTTTGTCGTCAAGTGATTCATATTCAACCCCTTCGCGGCTAAGCCCGAAACCAACAATAATAGATCTCACCAAGTCAAGTTTGCCATGGGGAATAGCAATCCCGCCACCAATACCCGTACTGCCTAACTGCTCTCTTTCCATGAGAACGGTGGCAATTTCTTTTGTGGATGCTTTTGTCGTTGTGGAAACCACACCGGCAAGTTCATCGATCACCCCTTTTTTGTCACTGGCTTTAAGGTTTGCAATAATAGAACCTTTATCAAGAAGCTGGCTGATTCTCATTTAATAAATTATCCTCTGGGCTGGATTAATCCCAGCCTACCATTCTTGTGTTTATATAGAACATTGAGTTGCTCTGTTCGGGCATTGTTGAAAACAAAAAATGATTGTTTGCCTGAATTTAATTCAATAGCCGCATCTTCAATATCCATGGGTTTATAGTCAATTGTTTCAACAATAATTTGATCTGTCATCGGATTTTCCGAAAATCCTTCCGGAAAATCTAATTGTACGGATTCATTCTTAATACTCTGCTTTTTTCCCGACATATGCCGCTTAATTTTTTCTTTATTTTTTTTAATTTGGGATTTTATCTTATCCATCAGCGCATCAATGGATGAATACATACTTTCGGAATTTTCCCTGGCATGAATTTTTAATCTGTCACACGTCAGTGTGATTTCGGCTATATGCCTGATTTTTTCAACTGACAGCACGACATATGCTTCAGCAGGGCTGTCCAAAATCTTATCAAATTTATCCAGCTTTTTTTGGACATAAGATTTTAAGGAACTTGAGGGGTCAATCTTTTTAAAAGTAACTGTTGTTTGCATAAAAACCTCCCTAAAGTTGTTTACGTTTATTAGAAGGAAGTATATTAAGTACTTTCCTGTATTTAGCAACAGTTCGCCTGGCTATCTGAATATTTGAATCCTGAAGAATGCCGGCTAGTTTTTCATCGCTTAAAGGACTTTCATGGTCTTCGTTCTCTATCAGCAGTCTTATCCTGTCCTTTACACTTGCCGATGCCATGGATTCTCCGCCGGTTCGTTCGATTGAAGAGTTAAAAAAGTATTTCAATTCAAAGAGTCCCTGGGGTGTGTAGGCATATTTATTGGTTGTCACACGACTGATCGTGGATTCATGCATCTCAATATCTTCCGCGATATCCTTTAGAATTAATGGTCTTAGATATGCAATACCTTTTTCAAAAAATCTCCTCTGGAATTTAAGAATACTTTCCATGACAAGGTATATTGTTTTCTGGCGCTGGTGAATACTTTTAATGAGCCAGGATGCAGACTGCATTTTTTCATTAAGGTAATTTTTTGTATCCTTTGATATTTTGCGGCCATTGGCAATAGCATCCTTATAAAATCGATTGATTTTCAGCTTCGGCAGTCCATCATCATTCATAACAATTTTAAAACCATCGTCATGTTTGTAAATATATATATCAGGTGTAATATAGGCAGAGTTATCCGTTGAAAATTTTCGACCGGGTTTGGGCTCAAGATATTGTATGATTTTAACTGCCACCCTGACATCATTTACTGATATTTTTAATGCTTTTGCAATTTTTTTACTGTTTCTGTTTTCAAGGTTTTTCAAATGATTTTTTATAATTTCAGTGATAATGGGGTTGTCAATGCCGAGTTGCTGTACCTGAATAAGCAAGGTCTCACAAAGATCTCTGGCACAAACACCAGGCGGATCAAACGTTTGAAGAATTGAAAGGATATCTTCAACAAATTCTATATCCGAGCTGCAAGCCAGCGCAATTTCTTCAACATCACTGCAAAGGTAACCGTCTCTGTTCAGATTGCCGATAATCATTATACCGATTTTTTTTTCTTCTTCATTGAGTCCATAGAGCCTCAACTGCCATTGAAGATGGTCTTTCAGGGTTTTTTTTTCAGAAACAAACGCTTCGAAATTAGGTGCTTCGGTATTTTCTGATTCCGTATAGACTCTTCCGGTGGAATTATATTCATTAATATAATTTTCCCAGTCCGTGTCAGGTTTTACTTTTTCTTCAATGGTGACTTCTTTTACGGGGCTTTCTTTTTCAGGAGAAGCAGTTTCAGTTTCACTTTCCTGTGCTGTAATTTTATTATCAGATAGTTCTTCTGTTTCTGCTTCTTCCAGTGCAGGGTTTTGTTCCATTTCCTCTTGAATCATTTCAGCAAGTTCAATGCGAGACAGCTGGAGCAACTTGATTGCCTGCTGAAGCTGAGGCGTCATGACAAGCTGTTGAGTTAATATTAGACTTTGTTGTAATCCAAGTTCCATGTTATAGTTTGAAATTTTCTCCCAAATAAATTTTTTTAGCTATTTCACTTGAAATGATTTTATCAGGGTTTCCTGATTCAATAACCTTCCCCTGGTTCATAATAAAAGCATTATCACAAACTCCAAGGGTTTCTCTCACATTATGATCTGATATTAAAACGCCGATTCCCTTTTGAGTCAACTGATAAATTATTTGCTGGATATCAATGACGGCCAAAGGATCTATACCTGCAAAGGGTTCATCCAGAAGAATAAATAAGGGATCGGTCGCAAGTACTCTTGAAATTTCAAGGCGCCGTCTCTCTCCCCCGGAAAGAGAATTTGCTTTCTGATTGGCAAGATCCTTGATGCCGAGTTCTCTCATCAGATTCATGGCTTTTTGTTCAATATTAAAATTATTTTTACGTGTGACCTTCAGGTTAGGCAAAACTTCAAGTATGGCGGTGATATTCTGTTTAACCGTCAGCTTTTTGAAAATGCTTGATTCCTGGGGAAGATAGCCAATTCCTTTTCGAGCCCGGATATACATTGGGTATTGAGCGATATCTTCTTTATCTATCAGAACTGTACCGCCATCAGGCTTGATCAACCCCACTGCCATATAAAACGTTGTTGTTTTGCCGGCCCCGTTTGGTCCTAGAAGACCTGTTACTTCACCCTGTTTCACTGTAAGGCTGACAGTGTCTACAACTTTTTTGCCATCATAGATTTTTATAAGATTTTTTAGTACAAGTTGTGTCATTATTGTTTATCAGTGATATTATCTTCGGGATTAAAAAACGCTTCAACTCTTTTTGTACCGTCACTTTCCACTATTACCTTCTCTTGATTTCTAAAAAGAGTAATTTTTTTTCCGGTTACAAAACTTGAACCGGTTATTAATTTAGGGGATTTACCTGTAAGAACCAGTATCTCGTCATGGGTTGTATAGACCGCTTTATCGGCAAATGCCTTTCGTTCTCCAGCCGTGTATCTGACATTTCCGGTTGAAACAATTTTTTTTACATTGCTTTGAGCAGAACTATCTTTATCGGTTTTGTCATCAACAAAATAAAGTTTGATGGAATCTGCAAACACAATCGAATCAAGTCTTGTGGCCTTGACATTTCCGATAAATTCAACCATTGACGCGTCTTTTTGTGCAATCATTTTATCGGATATAACATGAAGGGGCGCCTTGTTGGCCTCGGTTTGGGTTTGAGAACAGACATTATTTGTTTTTAACAGAAATACAGAACAAATAAGAATAAGAGAAAACAAAAATTTAGATGTTGATTTACATAATATTGAAGTCTTCACTGAAATTTCCCCTGACATGCCCCTTTAAAATTGTATAATTGTCATTCAAATCTATTGTCATTGAATCTGCTTCAATGACAGAATTTTGCTTTTCAAGCTTCACGTGAGTGTCGGAATATATTATATGTGCTTTTTTATTATAATGCAACTTATCGGTTCTCAGAACAGAAGTTTCATACGTTACAATAACATTGTCTGAAAATATCATGTCATGGGTTTTTGTGTTGAGAATGCCTTTTTCAGACGTTAAGCAAACTTTTTTATTGTCTTTTGTAAAAAAAATGATTGATACACTAATGAGTACCGCCTTGTTTTCATCTTTTAAGAGAGTAGCAGAGGCGGCTTCCAACTCCCATTCTTTTATTCCGTTTTTTTTTGAAATCTGCTTTAAAACGTTCAACTTCAAGGCGGCTTTAGTATCTATTTTAATATCATGAAGTTGCACAGGTTTGGAGAGCAACTTGTCAAAATAAAAAAAGCCGCTGATGATAATAATCATCAATATCAATAATCCGATTAAAGGGTAGGTCAGTTTTTGTTTTAAAGAGTGTGTCATGATAAGTATTTATCAAGGATAGCGTCCCATAATCCTTTTGCTTTCAGAATGCTTTCACATATTTCTCTGACCGCTCCATGGCCTCCTGGTTGACAAGTAGTAATGTCACAATGATTTTTAATATCTTCAGGGGCGTCGGAAACACAAAAAGAAATCCCCACTTTTTTCATTACAGGCAGATCCATCAGATCATCTCCGACAAACGCCATTTTTTTTGCCGCTATTCCTGTCCGGGAGATAATTTTGTCAAGGGCTTTTGATTTGTCCCTGATACCGTCAAACAACAAGGTTATGCCAAGATTTTCACATCTGTATTCCAAGGCCTTTGATTTGCGGCCGGTGATAATACCAACTCCTATCCCTGCATCCATTAGAAGCCTCATGCCAAGGCCATCCCTTGAATGAAAACTTTTTATCTGTTCTCCTGAGTCTGAATAGGTGATGCTTCCGTCAGTTAACACACCATCCACATCCAGCAGTAAAAGTTCAATATTTGCAAGGTCGGGTTTCATATGATTTATCCAACCGCTTTTTTGATGGCCAGAAGGGTGGATAAAAGCGCTTCCATATCGTTTAAGGCAAGAGAATTGGGTCCGTCGCACAGGGCTTTTTCAGGTTCCGGATGGGTTTCAATAAATAACCCGTCAGCGCCTGCGGCAATGGCCGCTTTTGATAAAGTAGGGACAAACTGCTTTTCTCCGGCCGAAGAATCAATAGCGCCTCCCGGGAGCTGAACACTGTGTGTCGCATCAAAGACGACGGGCACACCTAAATTTTTAATAATGGGTATGGATCGAAAGTCCACTACAAGATTATTATACCCGAATGATGACCCTCTTTCGGTAATACAGATATTTGTATTGCCGGATTCTTTTGTCTTGTTAAGAATATTATTGCATTCCAGGGGGGATAAAAATTGACCTTTTTTGATGTTAACAGGTTTTCCTGTATCGCATGCCGCCAGAATTAAATCAGTTTGCCTGCAAAGAAAAGCCGGTATTTGAATGATATCCAGAACTTTTGCTGCCTTTTGAGCCTGGTCAGGTAAGTGGATGTCCGAAATAACCGGAATCTTCAAATCTTTTTTAATAGAGTTAAGAATATCGAGACCTTTATCAAACCCTGGTCCCCTGAAAGATTGAATTGATGTCCGGTTTGCTTTATCAAAGGATGCTTTGAAAATAAAGGGTATATAAAGCAGATCAGTAATCTTTTTCAAATGATTTGCAATAAGAAAAGTTGTTTCATAATTTTCAATAACACAGGGGCCTGCAATAAGGAAAAAAACGGGTTCGGGTTTGTCTGTTAAATTAAAGAAGAAATTATTCATAAATGAATCCTAAATAGAAGTATTTTGAGGCTAAATTATATTTTGAGGGCAAAAAAGTCAAGAATACAAAATTGCTTGATAAGTTCGACCATAGCTGCTATTTTACTGTAATTTTGCTTAAATATCTACTAACCATCTGAAAAAATAGGTATTATTGATGAAAAGAGTTGTTTCCCTGGTTCTGTTTCTCGTTGTTTTCGTTCCAATTATTTGGGTACTTGTTTATAAATTTGAAGGCAAAAAACCTGTTGTTGATATTAAATTACCCTCTCTATATTTGAAAAAATCCTATGAGATGTCTCTTGATATTACGGACCATAAAACCGGCCTTCGCAAAATCATAGTATCGATCATACAGAAGGGCAAAGAAAAGGTTTTGCTCAAAAAACAATATGAATCCTCAGGTTTTTTAGACTTGTTGTCAGACGTCAAGACTATAAAAGATTCTTTTATCATTCCGGTTGAGTCCTGGAAATATGGAATGACAGATGGTGAAGCCGTCATTCGGATAATAGCGTCCGACTATTCATGGAGAGGGTGGAACAAGGGCAATATTTTCTATATTGAAAAAAAGGTAATTATTGATTCAAAGCCCCCTAGGGTAAGTGTCTTAACCAAACGTCACAATATCCAGCGAAGTGGTACCGCCCTCGTTATTTACAAGCTGTTTGAGGAAAACATAAAAAGTGGTGTCAAAGTGGGGGATAATTTTTTTCCGGGCCATTCCGGTCTTTTTGAGAACAAAAATATTTATACTGCTTTTTTTGCATTAAACCACATGCAGGGTCCGGGCAGTCAGATATCTGTTGTTGCCGAAGATCTGGCAGGAAATATTACAAAGAGAGGATTTTATCACTATATAAGGGATAAAAATTTTAAAACAGATGTTTTGAATATTTCTGACCGGTTTTTAGGGCTGAAGATGCCTGATTTTGATGTGGGTACCAAGAATGGGTCTTTCCAGGAATCTAAAAATCCCCTGCTTAAAAAGTTCTTATATATTAACGGCGAGGTCAGAAAGAATAATGTTGAAACTATATTAAGCGTTCCCCGGATTACGGAAAATAAAAAATACTGGGACGGCCGGTTTTTAAGACTCAGGGGGTCTGCCAGAAGGGCCGGATTTGCTGATCGGCGGATTTATAAGTATAAAGGCAAAGAGATTGACAGGGCAGTACACTTAGGGGTTGATCTTGCATCAACAGCTAATGCTCCTGTGAAAGCTGGTAATTCAGGCAGAGTGGTTTTTGCACAGTTTATAGGCATATTCGGTAATACGATAATGATTGATCACGGGTTTGGGCTTTGCAGCCTTTATTCGCATTTAAGCCAGATTTCAGTAACCAAGGGAGATATGGTTAAAAGGGGTGATGATATCGGCTTCACCGGTATGACAGGTCTTGCCGGCGGTGACCATCTCCATTTTTCAATGATTGTTCACAATGTTTTTGTAAACCCGGTAGAATGGTGGGATAATTCATGGATTAAAAATAACATTACATCAAAAATAGATTTTGTGAAGCAGGTGCCAAATCAATGATAGCAAAGGTTTGTTATGAGTGGGTATAAAGTTAATAAAACAATTGAACAGATAAACAAAAAAATTGCTGCCGGCGACGCTGTGGTTGTTACTGCAGAAGAAATTATCGACATTGCAAAAAAAGAGGGTGTTGTTGAAGCGGCTAAAAAAATTGATGTAGTGACAACCGGAACATTTGCACCCATGTGTTCTTCAGGGGTTTTTATCAATATCGGTCAGTCCAAACCCCTGGTCAGGACAACGAAAACCTGGTTTAATAATGTAGAGGCGTATTCAGGTGTGGCAGCAGTGGATTGTTATCTGGGTGCAACCCAGACCTGTGAAGATGATCCGTTAAATAAACGCCATCCCGGTGAATTCAATTATGGCGGTGGCCATGTGATCCAGGATCTGGTTGCCGGAAAACAAGTTCATATAAGAGCAGAAAGCTATGGTACGGACTGTTACCCCAATCGGAAAATAGAAAAGCTTGTCACATTAAAAGATTTGCCCAATGCCATGTTGTGTAATCCTCGTAATGCCTATCAAAACTATAATTGCGCAATCAATAAATCCGATAAGATAAAATATACCTATATGGGGACATTAAAATCAGACATGGGAAATGCTAATTATTCAACATCAGGTGAACTCAGCCCCTTGTTGAATGACCCTTATTTGAAAACCATCGGTGTTGGAACTCGAATTTTTTTAGGGGGAGCACAAGGGTATGTAACATGGACCGGTACCCAGCACAAAAAAGATGTTGAAAGAGGATTGAACGGTGTGCCGGTTACACCCGCAGGAACCCTTTCCGTAATTGGGGATTTAAAGGAAATGTCTCCCGAGTGGCTTGTGGGGCAAAGTATTCGAGGATACGGATGCTCGCTGTCAATCGGTTTTGGTATTCCAATCCCGATTTTAAATGAGGAAATTCTTAAATTTACATCGGTTTCAGATGATCAGGTGTTTACCCAGATCGTTGATTATGGATATGACTATCCGGAAGGCATTTCAAAATCCTACGGGCAAGTCAGCTATGCAGAGCTGAAAAGCGGTTCGATCATGATCAAAGGCAAAAAAATTCCAACGGTTCCTTTATCCAGCATGGTCAAGGCACGAAAAATAGCTGATATTCTGAAACAATCAATACAGAAGGCAAAGTTCTTTTTAGGTCAACCTCAGCACATGTTCTATTAGATTAAGCGATAAGGATATAAATAATGGCAGGAAAGAAAGCCAAGAGTTCTTTGCGGGAAAATACAGAAGCAATCATTATAGCAATTGTTATTGCCATGTTTATCAGAACATTTTTAGTTCAGGCATTTAAGATTCCATCCGGTTCCATGCTGGAAACGCTTCAAATCGGAGACCAGATTCTTGTTAATAAATTTATATACGGCGTAAAGATTCCATTTACGGATGGTAAAACCCTCATTCCTGTGAAGAATCCTGAAAAGGGTGATATTGTTGTATTCGAGTATCCTGAAGATCCTTCCAAAGATTTTATTAAACGAGTGATTGCCGGAGGGGGAGACACTCTGGAAATTATTGACAAAAAGATCTATGTAAATGATAACCTGGTTGAAGGCGAGAAGTATGCCGTTTATAAAAGCAGCAAGATATACTCGGCAATGGTGAGCCCAAGGGATAATTTAAGAAAAATCAGAGTCCCTGAAAACAAATTATTTGTGATGGGTGATAACAGGGACAACAGTCATGACAGCAGGTTCTGGGGGTTTGTTGATCTAAAGGCGGTCAAAGGTGAAGCATTTATTATTTACTGGTCATGGAATAAAAATAAGTTTGGAGTAAGATGGAATAGAATCGGTGATTTATTAATATAAGGGTGTAACAATGCGGTTTACAAAAAAAGATATTCTTGATATCGAATCTCTTGAACCCCGTGAAATTTCAATGATTCTCGATACAGCCCAAGGGATGAAAGAAATTTCAGAACGACCTGTAAAAAAAGTACCCACGTTAAGGGGCAAAACCATAGTCCTTTTTTTCCAGGAACCCTCAACAAGAACAAAGCTTTCCTTTGATACTGCCGCCAAAAGGCTTTCTGCAGACAGTATTTCCATTTCAAAGAGTTCTTCCAGTATTGTGAAAGGTGAGACACTGATCGATACGGCCAAGAACCTTGAAGCAATGAAGCCGGACGTCATTGTCTTACGGCACCCATCTTCCGGAGCCCCTCATTTAATTGCTAAACGTGTAAATTCTTCGGTCATTAACGCCGGGGACGGGATTCATGCACACCCTTCCCAGGCGCTGCTGGACATGATGAGTGTCAGGGAAAAAAAAGGAAAAATTGAAGGGCTGAACATTTCTATTATTGGGGATATTGCCCATTCAAGGGTTGCTCGATCTGATATTACAGGGTTTTCCAAAATGGGCGCCAATGTTTGTATTTGTGCTCCCAAAACCATGATTCCCATGGGAATAGAAAGTTTGGGATGCATAGTATCCCCCAATATGGAAACCTGTATTGAAGGGGCGGATGTCATCATGATGCTTAGAATTCAGAAAGAAAGGCAGGACAACATTCTTTTTCCGACAGAAAGGGAATATGCAACACTTTTCGGGTTGAACAAGGCCCGGCTGAATCTGGCAAAAAAAGATGTTATTGTCATGCATCCCGGGCCCATGAACAGGGGAGTTGAAATATCAAGCGATGTTGCAGACTCTGATAGTTCCATGATTTTAGAACAGGTTACCAATGGCGTTGCCTTGCGGATGGCATTGTTTTATCTGGTAGCAGGAGGTAGCAGACATGCGGATTCGGATTAAAGGGGCGCGCCTTCTCGACCCGGGAAATATTGATGATAATAAGGATATCATCATCAAAAATCATCTTATAGAAGCCATTGTTGATCCGATTTTTGATTCGAAAGAGAATGAAACCAGGACCGATATTGAAATAATTGATGCCCGAGGAATGATTGTTGTTCCCGGGCTGATTGATATTCATGTCCATTTGAGAGAACCGGGACAGGAATATAAGGAAACCATTGAAACAGGGCTTATGGCTGCGGCCAAAGGCGGGTTTACAGCAATCTGTTCCATGCCCAACACAAATCCGGTGAACGATAACAGCCAAGTGACTAAGTTTATTATCAATTGTGCAAATGAACTTGGGCTTTCAAAAGTATATCCAACCGGGGCAATAACACAGGGATCAATGGGAAACACGCTGGCTGAAATATATGACATGCAACAGGCCGGGATTGTCGCTGTAACCGATGATGGGAAACCACTTGAAAACTCAAACCTTATGCGGCGGGCATTGGAATATTGCAAGGGCCTGGATATTCCGGTCTTTGTTCATGCAGAAGAATTAAGTATAGCCGATGGCGGGTCCATGAATGAAGGTTTTTTTGCTACATTCTGGGGAATAAAAGGAATCCCTAACGCAGCCGAGAGCATAATGGTTGTAAGAGACATTGCACTTTCGGAGCTCACGGGTGCACCTGTTCATTTTTGCCATATCAGTACCAAAGAATCAGTGGAAGCCATCCGCCAGGCAAAAAAAAGAGGGGTGAAAATTACCTGTGAGACGGCACCGCATTATTTTACATTAACAGATGAAGACGTAAAAGATTATAATACCAATTTTAAAATGAATCCTCCATTACGTTCCGAAGAGGATCGTCAGGCCGTTATTCAAGGGCTTGTTGATGGCACAATCGATCTGATTGCATCAGATCATGCACCTCACAGTATAATAGAAAAAGATGTTGAATTTGACAGGGCAGCCTTTGGCATTGTCGGATTGGAAACTTCATTATCACTATCCTTAAAACTGGTCCACGATGGTTTTTTAACCATGGCAGAACTTGTAAACAAAATGGCAAAGCATCCGGCAAAAATCATTGGGATCAAAAACGACATACGCCCGGGGAATATTGCGGATTTGACCATTATCGATCCTGGGCATACCTATGAAATTGATCCTGCAACATTTAAATCCAAAAGTAAAAATACGCCTTTTGCCGGCCTTAAAGTCAAGGGAAGTACATTTTTAACCATGGTAAATGGTAAGGTTGTTTATCTAAAATGATAAATGAAACGCACAGTATTCTTGTGGTCGATGATGAAATAAGCATGCGCGAGCTTCTTGAGGTCTTATTGTCCAAAGAAGGATATAAGGTGTCGGATGCTAAAAATGGCAAACAGGCGTTAAAGATGATTCAAAAAAATGATTATGATCTTATTCTGTCTGATATTCGCCTTGGTGACATTACGGGCCTGGAAGTTTTAAAGGAGGCTAAAAAGAAGAATACAGACACTGTTATTATCATGATATCCGCTTATTCCACGACAGAAATTGCTGTTGAGGCCATGAATGAGGGGGCTTATGATTTTGTCCCCAAACCCTTTGATAATATTGAATTAAAGCAGACCATCCAAAAAGCCCTTGAATTAAAGACCCTTGAGCAGGAAAAAGAGCGTACCTCAACAGAGATTAAGGATAATATGCATTTTAACAGGATTATCGGGAGAAGTCCTGGAATGCAGGCTATTTACAAAAAAATTGAACAGATCGGCCCGACAAAGATCAATGTTTTGATTACCGGAGAGAGTGGCACCGGAAAGGAGTTGATTGCAAAGGCTATCCATGAAAATTCAGACCGGGGGGACAACCCTTTTGTGGTTGTCAATTGCGGTGGTATCCCGGATACGTTAATAGAGAGTGAATTTTTCGGTCATGTCAAAGGCTCCTTTACAGGAGCTATCAGGGACAAACAGGGGCTTTTTGAGGCAGCCGATCAAGGCACTATTTTTCTTGATGAAATCGGCGAATTGTCTCCCGTTTTACAGGTCAAGCTGTTGCGGGCTGTGCAGGAGACCTCATTTAAACCCGTGGGGGGGACAAAAGAAATCGAGGTGGATGTCAGGATTATCTCTGCCACCAATAAAAATCTTGACCAGGAAGTTATTGAGGGAAATTTTAGAGAAGATCTTTTTTTCAGACTCAATGTTATTCCCATTAAGGTCCCGCCGTTAAGGGATAGAAAAGGGGATGTAGCCCTTTTATCCAGGCATTTTGTTGAAAAATGTTCTAAAGAAATGGGGAAAGATATTGTAAAGCTGTCTTCCTATGCAGTTGATTTTTTAAATAAATACAGTTTTCCCGGCAATGTCAGGGAACTTGAGAATTTAATCGAACGAAGTGTGGCACTCTCATCCACAAACATTATTTTACCTGAAAGCCTGACCATTTCCACACACAAAAGGCGCAGATGGATTGAGGGCATAAAAGGAAGACGTTTTGATCTTGCCGATGTTGAGCAGGGTGTGGATCTGGATGAAATCCTGTCAACCATTGAACAGGCTTATCTTAAAAAAGCCATGGAAATTTCAGGCGGCAACAAAAGCAAGGCCGCCAATTATTTAAATTTAAGTTTAAGATCTATGCGTTACCGCCTTGATAAAACAGACTCTGTCGACTAAATCAAAACTTATTTTCAATATGCAAGATACCATTTCTTTCCCTCTTTTCCTCTTTCCCTGCTTCAAACAAACATTTCTATGCTTTTCGCAAAATATTCGTGTTGACAATAGCAATACGATTACATATGGTTTTTGTGTAGACAACACTTTTTGACTGGAGATAGAATCATTTAATGCATTTGAGGCTGCTCTAGATGTACCGTTGACTGAAAACAAAGCTGTTAAAAGGCTTCTGGCCAGCAAGGCGCCATGGGAAGATTGAGTTCGCCGATATCCTTGGCCGCCTGGCTGTAGATCACCGCTGTCAGGGAGCAGGCATTGGTCAAGGGCTACTCAAGGATGCGCTTGCACGCTCAATTAACGTTTCTGAACAGGTCGGAGCTCGTGTTCTCATAGTTCATGCACTCAATGACAAAGCAGAATATTGAGGATTAAGTATGTCAACAATAGATATTAGATGGATTCAGAGATTCAATAATTTCAGTAAAGCTTTTAAACAGCTTACAAAATTTATTGAAAAAGGGGAGTTGTCGGAACTTGAACAACAAGGCTTGATCCAATCTTTTGAATATAATTACGAGTTGGCCTGGAATACAATTAAAGATTTTTATGAAAATCAGGGTGAAACAGGTATTCAGGGAAGCCGGGATGCTATTCGGATGGCTTTTAAACGAGGACTAATCGTTAATGGTGATATATGGATGAAAATGATAAAAGGCAGAACCTTGACATCACATACCTATAATGAAGATACTGCAGATGAAATTGCAAAAGATATCAGCAATATTTATTACAATGAATTTCTTAAACTACAGGAAACATTTATTTTGTTAAAAGAAAAAGCACAAAGCGGAAAATGAAATTCGGGCTGAAAAATGACATAATCAAACAGGTAAATTATATTTTTGCAAGGTATCCACAAATTGAAAAAGCAATTATATACGGCTCAAGAGCCAAAGGTAACTATAAAACAGGCTCGGATATTGATCTTTCACTAACAGGCGAAGATTTAACGCTATCTCTTATACACGCAGTCGAATTGGAAATAGACGATTTACTTTTACCCTACACTTTTGATATTTCCATATTCAATCAAATATCTAATCCTGACCTGATAGAGCATATTAATAGAGTTGGACTTGTTTTTTATCCATGATATTTATATCCCTCCCAGTAAAATTAATGGTTGCTCTGGATGTACGTTGAATAAAAATAAAAAAGGCATGCCCTTACAATTTAGGATTGACATTCCTGAATCGTAAGGGCATGATGGCGATATTATTTAACGTTTGGAAAGAGACTGATGTAAAATGATAGAAAGATCCTTAAGCAAAAAAATATTGTCAATGACAAAGAGTTTTCCGGTGATTACCCTAACCGGCCCCAGGCAATCAGGGAAGACGACCCTTGTACGTTGGCTATTTCCTGACTATGAATATATCAATCTGGAAAATCTAAATGATCTACATGCAGTTCAGGAAGATCCATTACGTTTTTTAAAGGCATTTTCATCAACAGGCGTAATTATTGATGAGGCCCAAAAGCTTCCCGAACTCTTTTCTTATCTTCAAGGTATTGTTGATGAGTCTAAACAGATGGGAAAATTCATTTTGACAGGCTCTCAGAATTTTCTCCTGCTGGAAAAAATCACTCAATCTCTTGCAGGCAGAGTTGCAGTGTTTCGTTTGATGCCATTTGGCCTCTGTGAACTTGATCAAGCAGGATTTATTCAGGAAAATCTGGATAAAATTCTTTTTACCGGGTCATATCCTGTCCTCTATGACAGAGACATTCAACCGCAGGATTATTACCCTTCCTATATCCAGACTTACATTGAACGTGATGTCAGAAGCATAAAAAATATTGGCAACCTCAGCACTTTCCAAAGATTTATTAAATTATGTGCTGGAAGGACAGGACAACTGATTAATTTTTCGAGTATTGGAAACGAGTTAGGTATAAATTATAAAACAGTTTCTTCGTGGATATCGATCCTTGAAGCCAGCTTTATTGTTTATCTTTTAAAGCCTCATTATAAAAACTTTAACAAGCGCTTGGTAAAACAGAGTAAACTTTATTTTTTTGATACCGGTTTATTATGTTCTCTGCTTGACATTCAGAGCCAGGTTCAATTGAATTCTCACTATCTTCGCGGATTCATATTCGAATCATTTATCGTTATGGAGTATATCAAAATGCGCTATCATAAAGGTTTAGTTCCCAATGCTTTTTTTTGGAGAGATAACACAGGTCATGAGATTGATTTGCTGCTTGAAGAAGGAGAAAATCTAAAAGCGATTGAAATCAAATCCGGAGAAACAATCAATTCCGATTTCTTTAAAGGGTTAAAGTATTTTGGAAATTTGAGTAGGCTTTCAAAAGAAAATTTATTTTTAATATATGGCGGCTTAAAAAATTATAAAAGGACAGCAGCAAAGGTGTTGAGCTGGAAAAATTATAGGGAAATAGCA
>NZ_JAUWQB010000137.1 GCF_030611305.1 Desulfobacula sp.
ATAAAGAATTATCTGAATGGAGTAAATGGCCCGCGACAACAACTGCTACACCATGTTCAACAGCATCAGTATCAATACCCTTGTCTAATACCACAATTTCTTTTTTTTCTTTTCTTTTTTGCTCTTTCATAATATTCCCCCCTTTTTGGAATGTATTGAAAGTTAAAAAAGTGTAAGATCTCAATGGGTTGCTGTGGCGGGAATTCAGGAGCTATTACCCGAACTTATTGAGAAATTATAAAAAAACTTTGCTAACCTATTATTATTTTATTGAAAAAGCAATAATAAAAGTTAAACTTTAATTTTTCAAAAAGTTCGGGCAAATGGCTTGCCAATTTTGATGTTATCTTTTGCATTTTACCAGAGACAAATCAATGATTGAATAATTGGTTGATCTGTGCAATCTGCGTAATCTGTGGATTAAAATTTAAACCTTATGCCGGCCTCAATCCATGTTTCCGGGTTTTTGTTGTCACCATAGGTGTACTGAGATCCGTTAAATATGTTATGCGCTGTAAAAAAAAGTTCTGTGGCGGCCTTTTCTTTAGACCAGATTTTTTTATTTAAATTAAGATCCCATATAAAATCATCATATTCCGCCATGCAAGACCCATCAAGATCCCACCACACATAATGGCCGAACAGTTCAGCCCTGAAGGATTTTTTATCGTCATAGCTTATGCCAATGCTACAGGCATAATTATAACTAACACCTCTTTCATCTGTCGGGTCTATATCAACATAAGCAAAACCCGCCGACATTGACATGTTATAGATGGGAACCGTCTCGGCCTCTATTTCTATACCATTGCGCCTTACTTTTCCTTCATTGATATAAAAAATAGGCTGTCCTCCGCCAGAAGAGTCTAAGACCAGGGCATTTTCCAGCTCATGATGAAATACTGTCGCCTTTAACCACAGATAATTAATAGCGCCTGTTTCCGCGCCTGCCTGGTATGACCATACCTCTTCAGGATCAAGAGATGGATTAGGATCAGTAAACAAATAACCTCCTGATGTCCATGAAAGAGGAGGTATGGTAAAACCCCTGGCAACAGATGCTCTTAATATTGAATCTTCGCCAAGCTTGTAAGTAACACCAAGGCTGGGGCTTATAAACGAGCCTGTAATACTGTTGTGGTCATAACGAACACCTGGAGTTATTGCCCACCGGCCTATTATAATCGTGTCATTTATATATATTGCCTGTTTATCAATATCGGGATGTGTTTTGGTTATTGGCGGCGTAATATATGGAGGTGATTGAAGATATGAACCGGCAGTAGTAGTCTGATCAAGTTTTCCGCGACTAAGATCCACTCCAAGCACTGCAGTGTGAATTCCATGTCTCCAGACCAGTTGGCCGCTTCCACCTGTTGTCTCCTCATCATAACATGTATCCAGATAAAGCTCTCCGGCAGAGCCGGTAGATCCTAACCCAAGCCAATTATTAATAATAACAGATTTCTGCTTAAAATGGTAAACAGATAAATTGAAGCTGAAATCTCTGCCTATCAAAGCATCAAGAGAGGCGGTTCCAAAAAAGGTGCGACTATCCCCTGCTGACGTAATATCACCGCTTGGAAAATCTCCCAACCCAATTTGCGGCTCGCTGTAACCCATTGTAAAGCCGATATTTATATGTTTTGAGACAGAAATCTTAACCTTTGAATACAGGCTTGTATTATCAAAATCCCTGGAATCCCTAAGACCATCTGATTCCTGGTGGCCTGCAAACAAATAATATCCGACAGATCCGGCCTTGCTTGACACCTGTGCCCTGTAATCCTGGGAATTGCTCTTGCCATAAGAAGCGCTTATGGATCCACCGGGCTCCTCACTGTTTCCTGCAGATTTGGTAACGATGTTGATCACCCCTCCCAGGGATGAACCCCAGGCAGATGAGGCCGGGCCTTTTATGATCTCTATTCGCTCTATTATACCTGCGGGGATTGAATTGATCTCCGCAGAAGCGCTACTAAGATAGTTCCATGGAACACCATCAAGCAATACAAGGACGTGCCTTGGCCAAGATCCCTGAATATGGAATAGCGAGGTTGCGCCAAAGTCCTGGTTGAAATTAATAAAGATGCCTGGCACTCTGTTTAAAATCTCTGCAACTGTATGGGCATTCATGTCTTCGATATTTTTTGCGGTAATGACTGTTATATTTTCCGCAACCTGAGAGATCGGCTTTGGATATCTGGTAGGGGATACTACAAGGTCTTTTTCGTTATAAAATAATCGGAGGATCTGCACCTCCTCTTCAGACTGAGCAAAAGCTGATGGGCAAAAGCATACTGAGGCAAGGAAAAAAAAGAATATATAAACGCCGCTTTTTATAAAATATAGATTCATCTAATCTTCTTAAGAGTCCAAAGTTCTGTCATTTCTGCGAAGGCAGAAATCCATAACCCATTGATTTTTCTGGATTCCCTGCCTTCGCGGGAATGACGGATCATTCAATAGGATATTTCTTTAAAATTCATGGGGTTAGAAAGAACTATGGTAACTTCTCAATAAGTTCTGGCACCAAACGTCATTCCCGTGAAAACGGGAATCCAGAAAATCCGAAAAAGCACTGGATTCCAGCCTTTGCGAGAATGACGATAAAAATTTTTAAAAAGTTGCCAGAGGTTATTGAGAAGTTACGAACTATGGACTCTTCAATAATCTTAATAATAATGTTTTATTCAAAATAATTTTATGATATCATAAATTATTACAATATTCAACTAATTGTTTTAATAATCAACAAGTAAAAAAACCAGTCCAGTAAAATGGATCCGAAATTTCATGACAAAAAGATTTTATATTAATATTATTTTCATATTTATCTTTACATTTCTTTGTCACGGTTTAGCCGAAGCCGGCCATAGGATCGTAGCTGTCCAGAGCGTCAGGATTAAGCCATATGAAAAGACAATTGAAGGGTTTAAAAGTGTAACAGTATCTGAGATCAAAAGGATTGTTATTTCAGAATTAAATGATGCAAATATTATAAAAACAATTAATTCATTCAAACCTGATATTGTCCTCGCAATAGGGATGGGTGCCCTTCAAGTAGTAAAAGAGATTAAAGATATACCCATTATTTACACGATGGTCTTAAATCCCACATCCATAATTTCCGGTGAAAAAAATATTTTCGGCGTTAGCATGAGCATACCTCCTGAAAAGCAGTTGAATTTATTATTGAATGCCATGCCACATGTGAAAAACATAGGTCTTTTATATGATCCGGATAGAACCGGATATATAGTAAAAGATGCTATGATTGCTGCCGGAAAAATGAATATCAACCTGATTGCAAAAGAAGTTCAAAACTCCAGGGATGTCCCTTCAGAACTGTTGGGCATGAGAAAAAATATAGATGTTTTCTGGATGCTGCCGGATCTAACGCTGATTACTCCCGCGACAATTGAGTTTTTGCTTCTTTTTTCTCTCGAAAATAAAATACCTGTTCTCGCATTTTCAGATAAGTATGTAGAACTGGGTGCATTAATGTCGATCAGTATAGACCCCTTTGATATAGGAAGACAGGCAGGGGAAATGGCAAACGCAATAGTATCAGGAAGAGATCTTGAAAATATTAAAAAAGTCGATGCAAGAAAGTCATTAATATCAATTAATACTAATGTAGCAAGGAAATTAGAGATCGACATCAGTAATAATATTATCGAGAAAGCCAGCATAATAAAATAGTTTAGAGATAATTAATGAAAAAACTCTTAAAAACTCTTTATGAAAACTTCGGCATTAAGATTTTTACTGCATTTACCATTTTCATGTTTATCATATCTTCCGCATTTACTGTTTTTTTTATTTATCACCAGAGCAGATCTTTAACAGATAATCTGATAAAAACCGGGAAATTATTATCAGAGATGCTTGCTTACGAGATAAGGTTGGGTGTTTTTTCAGAGAATGAAAAACTACTCGATAACTATGTTGATGGAACCTTACAACAGGAGGGAGTTCTTGAAGTTTCTGTATTTAACCTTGAAAAGAAATTATTGAAGAATCAAAAAAAGCCTGGAAAATGGGGCAGAAAAAAAACAGTTTTTGAGGATATTAATAGCAGCAATAATGTATTTGAAAGACTTAAGACATATAGATCTTCTTTTTACATTGATAACAAAAGCAAAATAGATTTCTGGTCGCCGGTTATTGTAAGCTCAAGTTATTTAAACGAAGAGGCACTTTTTTTTAAAGAAGATCAATTCCATGATCAGAATCGAATTATCGGTTTCATCTGCATTACCATAGATAAAATAATACTTAATAAAAGGCTCGATGATTTATTAGCAAAAAGTATTTTAATTGGAATTATATTTCTGATAATCGGCTCTGCGTTTATATATATCTTGGCAAGGGGGATAACAAAGCCATTAAATAGATTAACTAAAAGTGTTAATATGCTGGGGGAGAGCGGAGTTGTCAAGAAGGTGCCAGTTGAGACAGAGGACGAAATCGGGAAACTTGCAATGGCCTTTAATGATATGTCTGAATCCCTAAAAAAAAGAGAGGAGGAAAAACATCTTCTTGAAGAGCATCTCAGATATACCAAAAAGATGGAGGCCATTGGCACCCTTGCAGGAGGAATAGCTCATGATTTTAATAATATCCTTGCTGCAATTATAGGTTACACAGAGTTAGCATCATTAAATACTTCGAATAGTGACTCACTAAAAAGTGATCTGGATGAAATCTTAAAGGCCAGCAATCGTGCAAAAGACCTTACAAAACAGATCCTGCTTTTCAGCCGCCAGACCGAACAGGAGCAAAAGCCCATAAAAATCGAGTTTATTGTCAAGGAAGTACTTAAAATGATGCGGGCGTCATTGCCGACTACCATCGAAATACGCCAAAACATCAAAACCGGGTTAGCTCCAATTCTGTCCGATTCTACAGAAATACACAGGGTATTGATGAATCTTTGCACTAATGCGGCTCATGCCATGCAAAAAAAAGGTGGAGTGCTGGAAGTGACTCTAACTGATATGGAGATTGATAAAAAAACTGCCGCCCAAAATTTAGATCTGAATCCAGGACAATACCAAATACTCACTATAAGCGATACAGGTCATGGCATGGGCAGTTCGGTTATTGAGCGAATATTCGATCCGTTTTTTACGACTAAAAAACATGGAGAGGGAACCGGTATGGGACTCGCTGTGATCCATGGAATCGTAAAAAGTTGTGGCGGTGCGATCACGGTAAACAGCGAAGTAGGAAAAGGAACAACATTTAAGGTTTTTTTCCCAGCGATCGAAAGCGAAATTACTGTGGAATCCGAACACTATGAACCAGCCCCTCATGGGAAAGAACGAATTCTTTTTGTTGATGATGAAGCAGCCTTAGTTGAAGCCGGAAGACAATTGCTGGAGAGTCTTGGCTACAAAGTGATTACGAAAACGAATGGCATTGAGGCATTGCAAACTTTCAAGGAGCAACCCGGTAATTTCGATGTGGTTATCACGGACATGGTTATGCCAAAAATGACAGGTAAAGATCTATCCGAAGAAATATTGGCCATTCGTCCTGATATTCCAATTATTATTTGTACTGGTTTCAGCGAAGTAATATCTGAAAAAAAAGCAAAAGCTATCGGCATTCGCGAGTTTATCATGAAACCTATTCTTAGAAGAGATATGGCAAAGATTATACGCGTTGTATTGGACGATAAAAAAATGTCACCCTAAAGCGCCTTAGGGCTGTAGTGTCGTGTCATGCGTG